>BEHZ01000105.1 GCA_002923335.1 bacterium HR23
AAGATTCCCGGTCGTAAAGGATGAGGGGCTGACGGGCCACCTCCTGAATGGCCACCTGTCGGCGCTTGGCAAAGGGGTGCTCCGGGTGGGTTACCAGGACGATCTCCTCATCGTAAAGGTGGTAAGAGGCCACCTCGGGATGCACCAGGCTCCGGGCCAGCCCCACGCTCACCTCCCCCTCCACCACCCACTGGAGGACCTCCGAGGAACGGCCGGTGCGGATGGCGACGACTACCCCCGGGTAGCGCTTGCGGAACTCCTCCAAGATGCCGGGGAGCACATAGGTGCCGATGACCCGTGCGGAGCCAAGGGTGAGCCTCCCATGGGCGACGCTCCCCAGGGCCTCCACCGCCTGACGGGCCTGGCGAACCGTCTCCAGGACCTGCTCGGCATAGGGAAGAAGGGCCTTGCCCGCCTCGGTGAGCAAGACGCCTCGTCCCCGCCGGAAAAAGAGGGCCTGACGGAGGTCCCGCTCCAGGGCCTGCACACGGGCGCTCAGGGACGGCTGGCTCAGATAGAGGGCTTCGGCCGCCTTGCGGAAGGAGCCGGTGCGCACCACCGCCACGAAGGCCTCCAGTTGGCGGATGTCCATCCCTCCCTCCCGATGATAGAATTCGGCTATCTCCTGAAGGGCAAAAGGCCCTTGTTATTATAACGGATCCCGGTGACGCCTGGGCACACAAGACAAGGCCCTGGCCACCAGGGTCCGCCGGGAAAACGGGCGAAGGGAGACAAGGGGCAGGAAGGAGGCAACACCATCAACGGGAGGGGGAAGGGAGGGCTTAGTCCGGGAGATATCCAGGGCGTCAGCGTCGGCAGGCGGCATGGTGGAGACGGGGGAGAGTTGAACTCCCCGTCCAGAGGACTCCCCACGAGGACCGGCTACAGGCTTAGTCGGTGGTCTCTTTCTCGCCCGCCGGGTGCCCACCGACAGGCCCCCTTTGGGCCAGCCGAGACGGTCTTGGGCATCCCCCTATCGGCGTCGGGGGAGGCTGCACCCTGAGGTTCTGGTGCCTGCGCCCACCCCTCAGGGGAAGGCGGGGCAGACAGACGGCCTGACTTAGGCCGCCAGAGCGAGTGCACGCTCGCCAGTTACTTTTTCGCCGTCTGTTTTACGAGGGCGACGGCACCTCGGCCTGCTGTCCTGCAAGGCCATCCCCTGTCGAGCCCACGCGTCCCCACAGGGTTCGGCGAGCACCTTTAGTATAGGGCAAAAGACCCGTCCTTCGCAAGGGGGCGTGCCCTACACCGCCAGGTAGGCCATGCGCACCGCCTCGTCGGCCAGGAATCGCTCCATGGGCGCCTGGTAGCGGATATGCCCCTTCTCCAGGATGTAGACCCTGTCCCCCAACCCGCTCACAAAGCGCACATTCTGCTCAGCGAGGATGATGGTCAGCCCCGTCTCTTTGAGGCGCAGGAGCTGCTCCTTCAGGGCTTGGACCACCACCGGCGCCAGCCCCTCCGACGGCTCGTCCAGCAGGAGCAGGTCCGGGTTGGTCATCAAAGTGCGGGCGATGGTGAGCATCTGCTGCTCCCCCCCGCTAAGTGTGCCCGCCCGTCGCTCCAGGAAAGGCCGAAGCCGGGGGAAGAGGGCCAGGACGCGCTCCATATCCCACCGCCGTCCATTCCCCTCGCCGGGGGTGAGCCGACAGGCCACCTCCAGGTTCTCCCGCACCGAGAGGTTGGCGAAGATACGCCGTTCTTCGGGCACATAGCCGATGCCCATGCGGGCGATGCGGTAGGGGGGCAGGCCTGCGATCTCCTGCCCCTTGAAGCGGATACTCCCCCAGCGGGGCGGCACCAGGCCGATGATGCTTTTGAGGGTGGTGCTTTTGCCCGCCCCGTTGCGCCCCAGGAGGCACACCACCTCCCCCTTGTCCACCACCAGCGATACATCAAAGAGGATGTGGCTCTGGCCGTAGAAGGTGTTCAGGCGCTCTACTTCCAGAAGAGCCATACCCCACCCCTATCCGTGCTCGCCCAGGTAGACCCTCTGCACCTCGGGAGACGCCCGCACCTCTTCAGGAAGGCCCTCCACCAGCACCTTCCCCTGGTGCATCACCGTGATGCGCTCCGCATAGCCGAACACCACATCCATGTCGTGTTCGGTGAACAGCAGGGTCAGCCCTCGCTCCCGGGCGATGCGGGCGATAAGGGCCATGGCCTCCCGACGCTCGGTGGGGGCCATGCCGGCGGTCGGCTCGTCCAGCAGGAGCAAACGGGGTTCGCTGGCCAGGGCGATGGCCAGTTCCAGACGCTTCTGGTCACCGTAGGAGAGGACGCCCGCCGGTTTGTGGGCGCTGTCGGCCAGGCCCACCTGCTCCAGGAGGTGCAGGGCCTGCTCCGCCATACTCTTGTGGCCGGGGACGAAGAGGGCCAGGGGGTTCAGGTGGCGCTGGTGGTGCACAAAGAGGGCGACCTGCACATTCTCCAGAGCAGTAAGGCGACGGAAGGTGCTGGTGATCTGGAAGGTGCGGGCGATACCTTTGCGCATCACCTGATAGGGGGCAAGGCCGTCAATGCGGTGCCCGTTGAAATAGACCTCGCCCCGGTCTCGGCGCAGTTGCCCCGTTACCAGGTTGAAGAAGGTGCTCTTCCCTGCCCCGTTGGGGCCGATGAGGGCGCGCAGTTCCCCCTCCCGCACCTCCAGGTCCACCCCGTCCACCGCCCTCAGTCCCCCGAAGGCTTTGCTCAGCCCTTTGCACGCAAAGATAACCTTATCGCCCGCCATTACCCCCTCCTACCGAGGAGCCCGTTGGGGTTTCCACCTCCCCCGGAGCAACGGTCGGGACCCCCTTGCGTCGGCCGAAGGGCAAACGACGCCAGCGCCGTTCCGTTATGGCCCCCATAATTCCTCCAGGGAACAGCAGAATCACCCCAAGAAGAATGATACCTACGATCAACTGCCAGAGGAAGGGGAACTGCCGGCCCACATAGAAGAAGATGATCTTATAGAGCAGGGCGCCCACCGCCGGCCCCAGGTAGTTATGCATCCCCCCCAGCAGAGCCACGATAAGGGGGTCGGTGCTCCGGGCGACCCCCGCATAGTCAGGGTTCACACTCCCTTGGAAGAAGACGAACAGCGACCCCGCCACCCCCGCAAAGAAGCCGGCGATAACAAAGGCTACCCACTGGTGCAGGCGCACATTGACCCCCGCCATCTCCGCCCGACGCGGGTTCTCCCGAATGGCCCGCAGGGTGTAGCCGAAGGGGGAGTTCACGATGAGGTAGAGGAGCAAGGCACACACCAGCACCACGCCCAGGCTGAAGTAGTAGTAGTTATCGGACACCGGGGGCGCCGCCAGGGCCTTGATAGGCCATACCCCCTGAATGCCGTCGTCGCCTCCCGTGAACTTGGTCCACTTGAACACCACGGCAAACACGATTTGGGAGAAGGCCAGGGTGAGCATAGCGAAGTAGATGGCGGTAAGGCGCACCGCAAAGAAGCCGAAGACCATAGCCCCGCCGGCCGCGAAGAAAGGCCCCAGCACAAAGGCCAGGGGCATGGGCAGACCTGCCTTCTTCACCAGGAGGGCAGAGGCGTAGGCCCCCAGGGCATAGTAGGCGGCGTGGCCAAAGGAGACCATCCCCCCATACCCCATCAGCAGGTTCAGGGAGAGGCCGAAGAGGGTGAGGACAAACAGGTCAATGGCGAACTGCACCCAGAAGACCGGGGCCAGTTTGGGGAAGACGAGGCTGGCACCCAGGAACAGCACCCACCCCACCACCGCCAGCACCGATACCCCCACCACCGGCACCCGCCACCCCACCAACCCCTTGCGGAGAGCACCCTGCACAGCGCCCCTCCTTGCTACTCAGGCCGACCGAAGAGGCCCACCGGCTTGACAATAAGCACCAAAGCCATCAGGGCAAAGGGGAGCACCAGGTCATACTGGCGCAGGAAGGGGTTGAGCACCGCCAGGGCCTGCACCTCCCCGATCACCACCGCCGACACCAGGGTGCCGAAGAAACTCCCCAGCCCGCCAATGACCACCGCCACGAAAGCCAGGATGATCACCGAGGCGTCCATCCCCGGCGAAAGCCCCTGAATGGGCGCCACCAGCGCCCCACCCAATCCCGCCAGCCACGCCCCAAACACGAACACCGTGGAATACACCAGAGGTGTATTCACCCCCAAAGCACCCAGCATATCCCTGTCCCAGGTGGCTGCCCGCACCAGCATCCCCCAGCGGGTGCGGTAGAAGACCCACCACAAGGCCCCCAACACCACCGGCCCCAACCCCAGAATCACCAGGTTGTAACTGGGGAAGGCCTGCCCCAGGATAGGGATGGTGGCGGTGAGGAAATCAGGGCGAGTTACCGAGCGGTTCTCCGCTCCCCAAATGGTGCGCACCGTATCCCCAATGATAAAGGCGATGGCGATGGTCAGCAGGAGTTGGTAGATGTGCTCCGCCTGATAGATGCGGCGAAGGAAGAGCACTTCTACCAGCAGACCCAGCAGGGCAACGCCCAGGGGTGCCCCCAGCAGGGCCAGCCAGAAGTAAGGCCCCGACCCCGGCGCCAGGCGCATAATGGTGTAGGCCAGATATGCCCCCACCATATACAGCGCCCCGTGAGCGAAGTTTACCACCCGGCTCACCCCGAAGATAAGGGAGAGCCCCGAGGAGACCAGGAACAGCAACACCCCCACGCTCAGGCCGGAGAGGAGTTGCACAACTATACGGGGCGTGTTCTCGGCCAGCCAGTCCAAGGGGACATCCTTCCCAGGTCGGCGGGGAGGGGAGAAAAGCGGGGGGCCGGGCCTCGGCCCCCCGCACCCTTCACCCTACCCTTTCTGGGCCTTCTCCCGCAGGGCCTTCACTTCCTCACAGGAGCGCACCAGGTCCTTGCCATGATAGGTCTTCAGGTCTTTCACATAGGGTGTGCCGTCGGGCTTCACATCTACCACACCCGTCCACAGCGGAGGCTCCGCCTGCTGGTCGCACCCCCGCATTATCACCTCGCCCCACGGTAACTTTATGCTGAAGCCCGCAGACAGCGCCTTGTGGATGTCGTCGGGCTTGGTGGAGCCGTTGGTGCGCCTGAGAGTCTCGGCGATGATCTGAACCGTCGCATACCCGTAGGCGGAGCCGGTGGTCGGTTCGGCGCCCCCGGTGCGGTCCTTATACCTCTTCACCCACGCCGCCAGGTCGGGGTTGGCCTGGAGCACCTCGGAGAGGTAGGTGGGGATGAAGGGGGCAGTTACCGCACCCACAGGGGCCTCTTTCCCCAGCCCGCCCAGTTCGTCCAGGTTGCCCACGCTGGCGTGCACCAGGAGGAACTTCTTGAAGAGGCCGTAGGGGTTGGCCTGCTTGATGAAGGTGATGCTCTGCCCACCCCAGATGGAGGTGAGGATGCAGTCCGCCTTCCCCTCCTGCGCCAGCATAGCGGTAATGAAGGAGGTGTGGTCGGTCTCGCCGAAACGCGGCCAGTATTCGGCCACAATGGTGGTCTCGGGGCGGTTCTTCTTCATATACTCAAAGAAGTCCTCGTGGATGGACCGCCCATACTCGTAGTCCTGGTTGATGGAGAGCCACCGCTTGCACTGGGGGTAGTCCTCCAGCACCCGCTTGGCCAGGGCACGGATATACTGGTTCACATTGTTGGTGGTGCGGGCCACATAGTCGTGCCCCAGGTCCCAGGTGAGACGGCTGGTCTGGCAGTGGGTAGCGAAGTAGAAGACCTTGTTGGTCTTGGCCCATTCGGAGAGGGCCAGCCCTACCGAGGAGGAGATACACCCCACCAGGAAGTCCACCTTCTCCTGGAAGACCAGTTCCTGGGCCGCCTTCACCGCTTCATCGGCCCGGCCCTTGTCGTCCCGGAAGATGAACTCTATCTTGCGCCCCAGGACCCCGCCCTTCTCGTTGATCTCCTCCGCCGCCATCCGCAGACCCTCACGGTAGGGGAAGGTGTAAACGGTGGCCAGACCGGAATAGGAGTTGATCTCCCCTATCTTAATGGGTGCGGCCGGGGTAGGCGTGGGGTTGGGGCGTGGGATGGGGGTAGGGGTTGGTTGGGCTGCAGGTGCAGGGGCCCGGGTGGGTGTGGGGGTGGGTTGGGCGTCTCGGCACGCCCCCAGC
>BEHZ01000106.1 GCA_002923335.1 bacterium HR23
GCGCCTCCAAGCCCTTGAGCGCCTCGTTGACGCCCTGGGAGCGGCGCCGGTGGACTTCCCCGGAAAGACACGGTGCTGTGGCTTCCCCATCCTTACCATCAACGAGCGTAACTCGGTGGCTATGGTGGCCAGGCACACCATGGACGCCAAGGAGCGGGGGGCGGACGCCATGGTTACCCCATGCCCTCTATGCCACCTGAACCTGGATGGCTATCAGGTGAAGGCGATGGGCTATGTGAAAGACAGGATAGACCTGCCTATCCTGCACCTGCCCCAGTTGGTGGGATTGGCCCTGGGCATAGACCCCCAGACCCTGCGCCTGGGCCGACACCTTATCTCCGTTGCCCCCCTCCTGGAGAAATTGGGACGGGTGGCAGTGAAGGCTTAGAAGGGAGGAGGCGTGTTCCGCATTGGGATAGACCCCGACCTGGTGGTGTTCGGAGGCTTCGTCCTCTCCTGGCACGGTTTGCTCAGTTTTATCGGGGTTGCCCTGGCGGTGTGGCTGGTGGGGCGGTGGGCGCCCCGCAAGGGCATTTCCGCAGACGCCGTCTACTCTACCGCCATCTGGGCTATTATCGGGGGGATTATCGGAGCGCGCCTTCTCCATGTGATCGATGAGTGGCCATTCTACCGTGCCAACCCCCTCCAGATCATCGCCATCTGGAACGGGGGTATCGCCATTTGGGGGGCCATCCTGGGGGGATTTGTAGGCGGCGCCCTTTACGCCCGCCTCAACCGTATCCCCGTGGGGCGTTTGGCAGACATTACCGCTCCAGCCCTCCTCCTGGCCCACACCATCGGGCGCATCGGGGATGTGATCAACGGGGAGCATGTGTCTAAGCCCACCAGCATGCCGTGGGGCGTGGTATGGTCGCATCCCAAGAGCCTCACCTACCAGTATTACGGTGGACAGCCTATACCCACCCATCCCGCCGTGGCCTATGAGATGGTATGGAACTTGGTGGTCTTCGCCCTCCTGTGGTGGGTGGTGAAGGACCGGCTGAAGCCGGAGGGGATGGCCTTCGCTCTCTACCTGGCCCTGACAGCGGTGGGGCGCTTCTTTATCTACTTCTTCCGTTTGGACAGGGACTGGTTTGCGGGGCTGGGGGAGGCGCAGGTGGTCTCCTTGATAGTCCTGGGGGTAACGGTTCCCTTGCTGGCGCTGAAGGCCCGCTGGGCACCGCCCTCTCCCACACCGCTTCCTCCCGCCGTGGCCCCGCCTCCTTCCGCCAAGGGGAAGACAGGGGCAAAGCAGGCCTCGCCGTAGGCTTCTAGGGGACCTGGGAGCCGTTGCCGGTTGGCCGGAGGTCCCGCACCAGGAGGCGCAAGCCGCGGCTACCCTCACCGGGGGCTAAATCGGGGGTGAAGACTACATCGCACACAGCCGGCACCCCCTGGCTCCACACCTTCCCCAGGCGAAAGCCCACCCCATCCCATACCGCCCTGCCCTGACGGAAGCGCAAGAGGAGGTGCTGGCCTTCTTCTCCGGCCAGGCGCCAAGACACCACCTCAACGCCTCTGGCCAGGAAAAGAGGTTCGGGATTGCCGTGGCCAAAGGGCGCCATTGCCGAAAGGGTCTGATACGAAGCGCCCAGCAGGTCGGTGAAGGGGGCTTCGGCGTCTATCAAAAGGGTGGGCACGGGTGGGGTGCTCCCCAACTGGGCACGCACGGCGCCGGCCAGGGCGTCGTGCACGGCGGGCAGAGCGGGCGCGGCGCATTCAAAACCCCCGGCGGCTGCGTGTCCACCGAAACGGTCAAACCACTCTGCTCCCGCCTGCAGAACCTTCCCCAGGTGCACTTCGGGAATGCTCCGAGCGCTGGCACGGACACGGTCGCCGGAGTGGGTAGCCACAACGGCTGGCCGATAAAAGGCCTCCACGAGAGCAGACGCCACCAGCCCGTTCACACCCGGCACGAACTCTTCCCCACTTATGAAAAGGAGGGGAGGGGGAGCGCCCTGGGGAATACGCTCCACGGCCAGGGCGAGCAGGTTCTGGGTAAGGCGCTGGCGCTGGTCGTTGAGACGCTCCAAGTGCTGGGCAAGGGGCAAAGCCTCCTGGAGGGTCGGGGCACGCAACAGGCGCAGGCTCAGGTCTGCACTGGCCAGGCGTCCCGCCGCGTTGAGGCGTGGCGCCAAAATGAAGGAGATCGCCTCCGCTGTAACCTCCTCCGGGTGCACCCCGGCGCACGCGCACAGGGCCAAAAAACCGGGGCGTTGGGTCCTCTGCAGGTGGCGAAGCCCTTCCCGCACAATGGTGCGATTCTCTCCCAGCAACGGCCCCAGGTCGGCGACGGTGCCTACCGCCGCCAGTTCCCAAATGGCGGAAGGGAGGGGGCGTTCTAAGGCGCGGTAGAGTGCTTGGGCCAGTTTGAGCGCCAGTCCAGCCCCCGTGAGATTGGGGAAGGGATAGGGGGAGCCGGGCATCCACGGCGAGACTACCGCAACCGCCTGGGGCAGGGCCTTGGGGGGCAGGTGGTGATCGGTAACGATAAGGTCCAGGCCCAGGGAGTGAGTCTCGGTGCCGGGGCCAGCACCCATAATGCCCGTGTCTACAGTGATAACCAGGCTTACTTTTTGCTGACGGAGGCGCTGGAGGGCAGGGATGTTCAGCCCGTGCCCCTCCCGTGCACGGTCGGGAATGTAGGTGAGCACCTGCGCGCCCAGCCCCTCTATGGCCTCACCCAAAAGCGCTGTGGCGGTAATACCGTCGGTATCAAAGTCGCCATAGATGGCGATACTCTCCCCGGAGAGCAGGGCCTGAAGGATGCGGTGCACTGCCTTATCCATCTGGGGGAGGAGAAAGGGATCGTGGCCAGGTGTGTGCTGTAGGGAAAGGAAATGGGCCACCGCCTCTGGGGTGTGGAGCCCCCGGTGCCAGAGGGCGCTGGCCACCGAGAGAGGCAGTCCCAGGGCACGGGCAAAAGAGAGGGGGGCGGGGGGAAGAACCCGCCACCGCCGTGTGGGGACAGGGACGGCCCGCAGGCTCACGGCTCCCATTGGCGGAAGACCAGAGTGGAGTTGTGCCCCCCGAAGCCCAGGGCATTACTCATAGCGACCCGCACCCGCCCATACCGGGGCACCCAGGGGGTGTAGTCCAGGTCGCACTCCGGGTCGGGGTTGTCCAGGTTGATGGTGGGGGGGATAGCGCCTCGCAGGATGGCCATAGCGGTGATCACCGCCTCTAGCGCTCCTGCCGCCCCCAGCAGATGGCCTGTCATGGACTTGGTGGAACTGATGGGGATGCGATAGGCCTCCTCACCGAAAACCGCTTTGATGGCCTGGGTCTCATATTTGTCGTTGAGGGGGGTAGAGGTGCCGTGGGCGTTGATGTAGTCCACATCCTTGGGCTTAAGGCCCGCTCGGCGCAGGGCGAGGGCCATAGCCCTTGCACCCCCTTCGCCACCGGGCGCCGGCTGGGTGATGTGATAGGCGTCGGCGGTGGCGGAGTAGCCTACCAGTTCCACTAGGGGCTGGGCGCCCCGGGCCAGAGCGTGCTCCAGGCGCTCCAGCACCATAATGGCTGCGCCCTCGCCGATGACGAAGCCATCCCTTTGGGCATCAAAGGGGCGGGAGGCTCGCTCAGGTTCATGGTTGCGCCGGGAGAGGGCCTGGCAGGCGTTGAAGCCGGCAATGGCGATGGGGCAGATAGGGGCTTCGGCTCCCCCGGCCAGCGCCAGGTCTACTTCGCCCCGCCGGATGAGTTCATAGGCCTCACCGATGGCGTCGGAACCGCTGGCGCAGGCGGAGACGGTGCCGAAGTTCGGACCCTTGAAGCCGAAGGCGATGGACAACTGCCCGGAGGCCATATCGCTCAGCATCATGGGCACCAGGAAGGGGCTGACACGATGAGGCCCTTTCTCCTGCAAAACCGCGAACTGTTGGGAGAGGGTGAGGATCCCCCCCACGCCTGTGCCGATAATGGTGGCACAACGCTCGGGATTGGGGGGGGTGCCGTTCAGCCCCGCCTGGCGTAAGGCCTCCTGGGCGGCCGCCAGGGCAAACTGCACAAAGCGGTCGGTGCGCCGTGCCTCCTTCTTGTCCATATAGGTCAGGGGGTCGAACCCCTTCACCTCGGCGGCGATCTGGGTTTCAAAAGGCGCAGGGTCAAAGGCGGTGATGCGCCCTACCCCCGACCGGCCCTGCAACAGGGCTTGCCAGGTGGCTTCCACCGAGAGGCCCAGGGGGGAGATAACTCCCATACCCGTTACTACGACACGGACGCCGGCCACGCTACCCTCCCCTTTAGGCACCTATTATACGGCAGAAGCCGTGGGCAGGCCTATGACAGGGTGATCCGACTTTTTAGCCAAGGCTGGGGGGAACGCACCAGGGCGGCGAACTGGCTGGCGGGTGTAGTGGCATCCACCAGGGCCGAGAGAGGGAAACGCCGGGCGCCTACGGCGTCGGCCAGCCACTGCACGGCCATCTCCACATGCGCCTTCCCCATACGGTAGCAGGGCACGAGGGCGATGGGGTGGGACAGGGCCCGGTAGGAAAGGGACGCTATCGTCGGGTCGTGGCTGTGCCCGCCCAGGGGTGTGAAGGGCACTAAATGCACGATAGCGCCGTTAGGGTATAGGCGTGGCACGAGGGAGGCGATAAGGGCGGGGTCCCCGCTGGTATCCACGAGGGCATCGGCCCTCTCCACCTGTTCCGCCGGAAAGCCCTCTGGGACGGAACCGGCAATGCAGACAATCCCGGCATCTGTGAGGGGGGTGCCCAGGGAGGCGGGAGGGGCTAGAGGGGCGCATAGAGTAACCTGGGCGCCCAGGGAACGGAGGTAAAGGGCGGCCATAATCGTCATAACCGAGGAGCCGGCCACCAGGATGTGCTTGTCCTCTGCCCAGCGGGGCTGGTCCCAGCGGTGCTCGAAGTGGGAGCAGGAGGGGAGGGTGCGCCTCTGGACGGTGGCGAGATACTGGGCGCCCTTGACGGCCAGAGCAAGAGGCTCCGCCAATAGGGCCACGTCCGCAATGGCGGGGGGGATAACCACCAAATAGGCCTCGTGGTCTACGCTCCACTGGCTCGCCCATCCGTGGGCACGGTGTAGGCCCGGCTCCGTGTAGAAGGTAGTGGTGCACTCGTCGGGTTGGTCCGCTCGACATGGGGCGCACACCCCGCAGGGTCGTCTCAAGGTGGGGACGACCCAATCGCCTACCTTTATCTTCCGCACGTCTCGTCCCGAGGCGGTTACTCTGCCCACCATCTCGTGCCCCACCACCCATCGCTCGGGGTCGGGAGGAGTCCCGTGACGGCGCAGGAGGAGGGAGCGGTCCATGCTACACACCCCCACCTGCTCCACCTGCACCTGCACCTGCCGTGCCCGAGGTGGGCGAGGGCGCTCCACCTGTTCCAGGCGAGGCACCCACCGGGCACGCGCAGGGTGGATAACGAGGGATTGCATCATCGACATAACCGCCTGACCCCCTAAGGGCAGGCTAGAGCAGAGCGCACCGGCCCGCAAGGGGCAAAGGTGTGCCTTTGGAGAGGTTTTTGGGAACGGGATTAGCCCGTCTTTTGAACGGAGGGCAGGCGCCAGTAAATGGCCCTCATGGTAACCCGAAGCAAGGGGTTATACCGCCCCGCCGTCAGCCAGCGCAGGCGGTAGTTTTCCATAATCTCCCGCACGGCCAGCACGGGGTCAGGCACGTCGGTCTCATAGAGGGCGAGGTAGCGGTCCTGGCCGGGCTGGGGGAGCACTGCTTCAAAGCGATAGGCGGTGTGGAAAAGTCCGGTGGAGAGGATATCCGGCACGTGCACCGTGTTATACCAGTCGTTGAACTCCTTCTCCCGAGAGGGGTCGGCGCAGTGGGCCTGCACCGCAAAGAGGCCTGTAATGGAGGCCCGGCCGGTTTTGGGGGTGGTAAAGGTGGGGCCGATGCGCTTCCACATGAGGCGGGCGACCACTTGCAGGGCGGGGTGCAAACGCCCCTGGGCCTGCCATTGGGGGGTGAACCGCCCGAGTATCTCCTGGGGTATCTTCTCCAGCAGGTCCTCCCGTTCCACCTCGTAGATGGCCAGG
>BEHZ01000107.1 GCA_002923335.1 bacterium HR23
CCCGCCTGGTGCGGGGCATTATCCTTTCTCTGAAGGAGCGGGAGTTTATCCTTTCGGCCCAGGCTCTAGGGGCCTCCGACCTGCGCATCATCCGGGTGCACCTGCTCCCCAACACCCTGGGGCCTATCATCGTGGCGGAAACCCTCAACATCCCCGGCTACATCCTGCTGGAGGCCTTCCTGAGTTTTATCGGGCTAGGGGTGAACCCACCCACCCCTTCCTGGGGGAGTATGATCAACGAGGGGGTGGCCTCCATGCGTTCCTATCCCCACCAGGTGCTGGCGCCCGCTGGGGCCTTGTCCCTTACTCTCCTGGCCTTCAACTTCCTGGGGGATGCCCTGCGAGACGCCCTGGAGCCACGGATGCGGTAACCGTTCCGCGACCACGAGGTGCACGCTATGCCCCTTGCACGAGACGCCCTTCTTCGGGAGATGCACACCGCCTTCCAGGCGGTCTTACGCCATCTCCAGGGCCTGGATTACGCCTTAGACTGGCGGGAAGGCCCCGAGGAGTGGAGTGCACGGGACATCGTGGATCACCTGCTAGGCACAGAGGACAGTGGCATCCTCTTTCATCTCGGGCGGGCGTTGCGCGGAGAGCCTATCACGCCCAACCCGGGCCACCTCTCCCGCTCGCCCCAGCGCCGGGCAATGGATATCCAGGCGTTGCGCCGTGCCCTGACGGATACCTACCAAGAGGTCATCCGCCTCGTGCAGGAGGCCAGCCCCCAACAGTGGGAGCGCAAAGTGCGTCTCGTGCGCCCCCAGGGCGTCCAGGAGATAGACCCCGAGGGGGTGGTGCGCCGCTTCTTCATCGCCCACTGGAACGAGCACGCCCGTCAACTGGCTTCCCTGCAGGAGCGCCTGGGCATTGTAATGGAGGACTAGCCTACCCCTTCGGCTCCCGGCGCAAGAGGGCCAGGAACGCCTCTTGGGGCACCTCCACCTGGCCGATGCGCTTCAGGCGTTTCTTCCCCTCCGCCTGCTTCTCCAGGAGTTTCCGCTTGCGGGTAACATCGCCCCCGTAGCATTTGGCCAGCACATCCTTGCGCAGGGGGCGGATGGTCTCACGGGCGATAACCCGACTGCCGATGGCCGCCTGGACCGCCACTTCAAACAACTGCCGGGGGATGAGGTGACGCAGGCGCTCCACCAGGGCACGCCCTTGCTCGTAAGCCTTATCCCGATGGACGATGAAGGAGAGTGCCTCCACCGGTTTGTTATTCAGCAGGATGTCCAGGCGCACCAACGGCCCCGCCCGGTAGCCCAGGAAGGAGTAATCCAGGTAGGCGTAGCCCTGGGAGGACGACTTCAGGCGGTCGTAGAAGTCGGCTAGCAGTTCCGCCAGGGGGAGTTCATATTCCAGGAGGACACGAGCATCGTAGGCGGGGTTGTCGGAGAGACCCTGGCCCGTGGCCGGGGAGAGGTAGTCCATCTTGCGGAAGACACCTCTGCGCTCCCGCACCAGTTCCATTACCGCCCCCACAAAGCGTGCAGGTGTAATCACGGTTATTTCTACCCAGGGCTCCCGTATCTCCTGTATTTCCCCGGCGGGGGGCAAGTCGGCGGGGCTTTCTACCCGCATCTCCTTGCCGTTGCGCAGACGCACCTGGTAGGCCACGCTGGGGGCGGTAATAACGATGTTGACACCGTATTCCCGCTCCAGACGCTCTTGCACGATCTCCATATGCAAAAGGCCCAGGAAACCGCATCGGAAACCGGCTCCCAAGGCAGGGGTGTTCTCCGGCTCAAACTGCAGGGAGGCGTCGTTGAGTTGGAGTCTTTCCAGGGCACTGCGTAGGTTCTCGTAGGACTCCCCCTCGGCGGGATACAGGCTGGCGAACACCATGGGCTTCAGGTGCTGATAGCCCGGCAAGGGCTGACGGGCAGGGGAGTTGGCCAGGGTAATGGTATCCCCCACCCGACACTCCCGCACCTGCTTCAGGCCTGTGGCGATGTAGCCAACCTCGCCTGCATGCAGGTGGCCTGTGGGCACCGGCTGGGGACGCAGGATGCCCACCTCCAGCGCTTCCCCCTGCACCCCGGTGGACATGAGCAGGAGACGGTCGCCGGTGCGCACCGCCCCATCCACAATGCGCACCACCACCACAACCCCTTTATAGGGGTCGTAGCGACTATCAAAGATGAGGGCACGCAGGGGGCCGTCAGGGTTGCCCCGAGGGGGTGGGATGCGTTGAACAATGGCCTCCAATAGGCGGGGGACGCCGGTGCCCTCCTTCCCGGACACGAAAAGCACCTCTTCCGGGCGGAAGCCGAAGGTCTGCACCAGTTCCTGAGCGACCCGCTGGGGTTCGGCGGTGGGGAGGTCAATTTTGTTGACAACGGGGATAAGCACCAGGTCGTTGGCGATGGCCAGGTAGGCATTGGCGATGGTCTGAGCCTGAATTCCCTGGGAGGCATCCACCACCAAGATGGCCCCCTCGCACGCTGCCAGGGCACGGCTCACCTCGTAACTAAAGTCCACGTGCCCCGGGGTATCAATGAGGTTCAATTGGTAGTCCTGCCCGCTGGGGTGGCGGTAGAGCATGCGCACCGCTTTGCCCTTAATGGTGATGCCCCGCTCCCGCTCCAAGTCCATCTGGTCCAGGAACTGGGCGGTCATCTGGCGGGGGTCTACCGTCCCCGTCAGTTCCAGGAGGCGGTCGGCCAGGGTAGACTTGCCGTGGTCTATGTGGGCGATGATGCAGAAGTTACGGATACAACGGGTGTCCATCTCCCCTTCATCGTAGCAAAGGCGAGGGGGCGACAAAAGGGGCGCCCCCGGGGAGCGCCCCTTGCAGAGGAGAACGGCCGACGGAGATACCTAGCCGGCGATGCGGTAGCCTGGGACCCGAATGCACGCCACCCAGTGGTCTTTGCTCACCTCTTGTAGTTGGGGGACAATGCGCTTGCACTCCTCCACAGCCACGGGGCAGCGGGTATGGAAGACACACCCCGGCGGTGGGCGCAGGGGGCTGGGCACATCCCCCGTCAGGATGATGCGTTCCCGCTGGGCCTCCACAATAGGGTCGGGGATAGGGACGGCCGATAGCAAGGCCTTGGTGTAGGGGTGCAGGGGGTTCTCATACAGTTCAGTGCGCTCGGCGATCTCCACGATATGGCCCAAATACATCACCGCCACCCGGTCGCTGATGTGGCGCACCACCGAGAGGTCGTGCGCGATGAACAGGTAAGTGAGGTTGAACTGGGCCTGCAGGTCCTCCAACAGGTTGATGATCTGGGCCTGAATGGATACATCCAGGGCGGACACCGGCTCATCGCAGACGATAAAGTCGGGCTGGACGGCCAGAGCACGGGCGACGCCGATACGCTGGCGCTGGCCCCCGCTGAACTCGTGGGGATAGCGGTCGGCCATATAGGGGTTGAGGCCCACCACCTGAAGCAGTTCCGCCACCCGCTGTCGATACTCCCGGCGGTTCTTCACCAGTTTATGGATGATCAGCGGTTCGCCGATGATGTTCCCTGCGGTCATGCGGGGGTTTAGGGAGGAATACGGGTCCTGGAAGATGATCTGCATCTTCCGGCGTAGAGGGCGCAGTTGGGAGGGCTTCAGTTTACACAGGTCAATCCCCTCAAAAAAGATCGAGCCGGACGTGGGGCGGTAGAGTTGCAGGATACAGCGCCCCGTGGTGGTCTTTCCGCATCCGCTTTCGCCCACCAGGCCCAGGGTCTCCCCCCGCCGGATGAAGAAACTCACATCGTCTACCGCCTTGATGTCGGCGATTTTCCGCTGGAAGATGACCCCACGGGTAACAGGGAAATACATCTTCAAATGTTGCACATCTACGAGAATGTTGCCGTTGCGGGCTTGGGTGGATGCCTGTTGCGTCATACTCTCCCCCCCAGGGAAACTTTATCCGCCACCCAGCAAGCCGAGGTATGCCCATCCCCCACAGTTACAAGGGGCGGATATTCCTTGGTGCACCGGTCAATGGCGTAGGGGCAGCGGGGCTGGAAGGGGCACCCCGGGGGTAGGTTGATGAGGTCGGGGGGCATCCCTTCAATGGGGTTGAGGCGCGCCTTGCGGGGTTCATCCAGACGAGGCACGGACTTGAGGAGGCCCACGGTATAGGGATGCTTGGGGTTCTTATAGATGTCCCGGGCGGTGCCCCGCTCCACGATGCGCCCGGCATACATGATGTTGACCCGGTCGGCGTAGCGGGCCACCACTCCCAGGTTGTGGGTGATGAGGATAACCGCCGTGCCGAACTGCTTGCTCAGGCGCTTGATGAGTTCCAAGATTTGGGCCTGAATGGTCACGTCTAAGGCGGTGGTGGGCTCGTCGGCGATGAGGAGTTTCGGGTCGCAGGAGAGGGCCATGGCGATCATCACCCGCTGGCGCATGCCCCCGCTGAACTGGTGGGGGTAGTCGTCAATGCGCCGTTCGGCGTCGGGGATACCCACCATGCGCAGAAGTTCAATGGCCCGCTCTCGGGCTGTTTTCCTGTCCATCTTCTTGTGGAGTTCCAGGGCCTCGGTAATCTGACGGCCGATGGTGAGCACGGGGTTGAGGGAGGTCATGGGCTCCTGGAACACCATGGCGATGCGGTTGCCGCGGATGTGCCGCATCTCCTCTTCGTCCAGTTTCAGCAGGTTCTGTCCTTCAAACCACACCTCCCCCCCCACAATGCGCCCAGGGGGAGAAGCGACAAGGCGCAAAATAGAGAGGGCGCTGACGCTCTTGCCCGACCCCGACTCCCCCACCAGTCCGACCGTCTCACCCTCCTGCAGGTCATAGGAAACGCCGTCTACCGCTTTGACGACCCCGTCCTGGGTGAAAAAATAGGTGCGCAGGTCCTTGACTTCCAGAAGGGTGCCCACTGGCCCTCCTTTGCGTCTATAGTTCCTCCCCCTCGCGTGTTGGCCCCCTCGGTGTGTATGCCCCGCACGGCTGGTGGTGGGGATGGGGAGACTCGAACTCCCACGCCTTACCGGCACATGATCCTAAGTCATGCTCGTCTACCAGTTCCGACACATCCCCCCGAAAGAGGTTGGTGACCCGCCCAGGACTCGAACCTGGAACCCGCTGATTAAGAGTCAGCTGCTCTACCACTTGAGCTAGCGGGCCGTGTGGGGCGTGCGCCCTTACAGTAACAGGCCCCTTCCACCCTTGTCAAGTTGCACCCGTATTATAAGGTCTAGGGCTAAGAGCGTCAAGGGCTAGGGGGAAGGCGGTGGTTCCGAGGCCAGACGCCCCCCCTGCGCCCAGTTCTCCTTCGGCACCTCTTCAAAAACCACGATGACCGCCTCGGGCGTGGTGTGGGCGATGGTTACCATCGCCTCGGTAATGACCCGTGCCAGTTCCGCCTTCTGGGCCTTGGTGCGCCCGGGCCACATCTCAATACGCACAATGGGCATGGCCCCTCCTCGCTGGCTCTCATTGGGGGTTCGGGGGCGATTATAGCAGGCCCCCCACCGCCCCCTCAAGGGCCTGCAGGGCCGTCTGTATCTCCAAGGGCGCCGTTCGCCCCCTTTACCGGACCCCAAGTGAGACGCTACAATAGGGGCGTCGATGGCTGCAACCCTTTCCGCAGCGGGAGCGGCACGCCGTGCCGCCGAAGTTGCATCTGAAAAGCAGGCCAGCGATGTGGTGGTGCTGGACCTGCGCCCCCTCCACGCCTTCACCGACTTCTTCGTTCTCCTCACCGGCACATCGCCCCCCCACCTGGAGGCCCTGAGCGAGGAGATTCAAAAGGCCCTGGGCCAGACGGGGCGTTCCCCCCTCCACCTGGAAGGAGACGCCCCGGCGGGATGGATGGTCCTGGACTACGGCGACCTGGTGGTGCACCTCTTCCTTGCGGAGAAACGGGCCTACTACCGCCTAGAGGAGCGGTGGGCCGGAGCG
>BEHZ01000108.1 GCA_002923335.1 bacterium HR23
CTTTACCCATGCCCCCTCGCCCCCGCCTGAACCTGCCCTACAGCCGTGAGATGGTGGATTGGGTTAAGGAGCACAGAAGATTATGATGAGCAATAGCAATGCATTAGACACCATGCGGGAACTTAGCTATGCAGTGGGATACCATCATTGTAGGCGATGCCCTTACCGTCCTGCGCACCCTGCCCGACGACACCTTTGATGTGGGCGTTACCTCGCCCCCCTATAACAAGGGGGAGCGCCACAAAGGGTGGCTGGTGGACAGGGTGCTCTACGACTCCGCCACCGACGCCCGGCCGGAACCCCTTTACCAGGAGGAGCAGGTGGCGGTGCTCAACGAACTCTACAGGGTCATCAAGCCTGGAGGCTCCTTCTTCTACAACCACAAACTGCGCTGGGAGCGGGGTCGGCTTCTCCATCCCTATACCTGGGTGAGCCGGAACCGCTGGATCCTGCGTCAGGAGATCATCTGGCACCGGGGCATTGCCGCCAACCTGCGGGGGTGGAGATTCTGGCAGGTAGAGGAGCGCATCTACTGGCTCTGCAAGCCCCGTTTCCCCGGCGATACCATTGGGTCTGAACTGGCCCCCCGCCATGCCCTCCTCTCTTCCGTCTGGGAGATCCGCCCCGAGCGTGACCCCCGCCACCCCAACCCCTTCCCTCTGGAACTGCCCGCCCGCTGCATCTTCTCCGCTCTGGATGGACGCCCCGGGGCCGTCATCGACCCCTATGCGGGCATAGGGACGACCGTTGTGGCAGCCAAACTGCTGGGGTGCCGTTTCCTGGGTGTGGAGCTCAGCCCTCAGTATGCCCAGGTGGCCTTCCAGCGCCTGGAACACGCCGAAGAGGAGCGCCCCCGTTTAGAAGAGGAGTTACAGCGCCACCGGGTGGAGGTTACCTTCCGGGAGCGGAAGGCCCGGGGGCTGGCCCGCCCCCCGTCCCGCCGCCCCGCCCACCCCCTGCGCCTGCTCTAGGCCAGCCAGGGGAGGAAGGGCTTCCACTCCTCCTGCACCTGGCGGTTGAAGAAGATAACATAGGGGTGGGGGTAGGGGGAGCGGGGCTTCCGCAGGAGGCGCATCCCCGCCTCCTGGGGGGTGCGCCCCGCCTTCTTGTGATTGCAGGGGATGCACGCCGTTACCACATTCTCCCAGGTATTGGGCCCCCCACGGTGCCGGGGGATCACATGGTCAACCGTCAGGTCCTTCGTCTGCCGACCGCAATACTGGCAGGTGTAGTTGTCCCGCTGGAACACCTCCCGCCGGGAGAGGCGGCGCTGGACGAAGGGCCGGCGCACCGGGTAGTGGAGGCGGATCACCGAGGGCACCGGCACCGTCGCCACAGGGGTATGGAGCACCCCCCGCCCGTCCACCAGCAGTTCCGCCTTGCCCCGGTCCAGCAGAACGATGGCACGGCGCACAGAGCAGATGTTCAGCGGCTCGTAGTTCTGGTTCAGCACCAGCACCGGAGCGTTGAGCATAGCGCCCCCACGCAACCTCGCCTTTCAGCCTTATCATAGCACAGGGCAAAGACAAGGGCCACAGGAGCGCCCCCGCCTTACCGCCCCCGTTTCCGGATGCTCTGCAGGGCGCTCCATCCCTCCAGGGGGAGCATAAACAGGGCGATGAGCACCGGGGGGAGCCACCACAGGGCGTGCATCAGCAGCCCGCAGGAGAGGGCACGGCTCTTCTCCACTCCGAAGAAGGTTACCAGCACCCCCACGCTGGCGAACTCAAACACCCCCAGCCCCCCCAGCAGGCCGGGAACGGAGGTGGAGGCGAAGGTTACCAGGATCACCAGGGCCACCGCCCCCGCCGGGGATATCTCTATGCCTACCCCCTGGGCCAGGAACCATCCCGCGCCCCCCAGGGCGACCCACTGGCCCACTGTAAGGGCCAGGGCGAGGGCCAGGCGCCGGGGGCGGGCCTCCAGGGCCAGGACCCCCTGCCCCACGCTGGCCAGCAGGGGCACCCTGCGGAACCACGCCCAGTGCAGGTAGGCCCAGCCCAACAGGTGCAGGCCTAGGGTGCTCCCAAAGGCCAAAAAGAAGGCCAGTCCCAGCACCGGCCCCAGGGCGATGTGCTCACGCACCGCCGGCACCAGGGGGAAGAACACCGCCAACAACACGAAGTTGGCCTGGAAGTCCAGCACCCGTGTCATCCCCAGGGTCGCCAGAGCGACCCCCTCGGGCACCCGGTCCCGCACCCGCAGGATGGCGAACTGCACCGCCTCGCTGAACCACCGCATGGGGAGCAGGTTGTTCACCCCAATGCCCGTGTTCTCCACCAGGAAGAGCCTCCACACCGATGGCGGGCGCGCCGGAAAGAGGAGATACCAGGCGCTCGCCCGCAGGAAGTTGTTGGCCAGGAAGCACGCCACCGCCCCCACACCATACCATGGGGCAAAGCCCGCCAGGGCTTGGGCAGTTGCCCGCCAGGAGACCCCCTGCACTGCCTGCCACCCCAGCCACGCCCCCACAAGGCCACCCACCACCCCAAAAGCCCCCAGGACAAGGTGGGGATGGCGCTGTTGCCAGACGGCTATCCTCTGCACCGCACGGCGGGCCAGGGGCAGGGGGCGGAAAAGGGGCACCCTCATCGCCCGGCGGGTTCAACCAGGGGCACCGGCTCCGCCTCCAGCGGACGCAACCGCCGGAGGGCAGGGCTGGCCACGGCCGGCAGAAGGGCAAAGGCCACCGTGAGGATACCCCCCAGGGCAATGGCAAAGGGGGCGCTCACCGCATCGGCGATGAAGCCACTCTGCACCGCCCCCAGGGGCATCATGCTCCAGGTCATGCTGAAGATGCCCATCACCCGCCCCCGCAGGCGGTCCGGCACCCGCTCCTGCAGGGTGCTCAGGGTGAGCACCATATACACCGACCCCGCTACCCCCGCCAGGAACAGCAGGAGCAGGGAAAGGGGATACCAGGGGGAAAGGGCGAAGGCGATTAGGAGTAGGCCGAATCCCGTGGCCCCGCCAACCAGCAGGAGCCCCCGGGCCGGCACCTCCCCCAGGGCGCCCGCCCCCAGCGTGGCCAGGAGAGAGCCTACCCCGCCCACCGCCGATAGATACCCCAGCCCCTCGGCACCCACCCTCAGCACATCCTGGGCGAACACGGGGAGGAGGAAGATATAGGACATACCGAACATGCTGTTGCAGAAGGCCATGCCGATGAGGAAGGCGAAGAGGGGGGTGCCTTTCACAAAGCGCACCCCCTCCGTAACCTCGTGGAAGGGGCTGGTGGGCGTCCTGGCCTCGGCCGGAAGGGGCCGAACCAGAGCGACGGAGAGGGCCATAAGCAACGCCCCCAGGCTCGCCAGGGCGAAGAGCCACCCCGCATCCGCCCGTGCGATGAGCACACCCCCCAGGGCCGGCCCCACTATCCGGCTCCCCTGCCATACCCCCGAGTTCAGGGCGACGGCGCTGGTGAGGGCGCTACGGGGGAGAAGGCGGGGGTAAAGGGCCTGGCGGGCCGGGGTGTCAAAGGCGAAAACGGCGCTGGAGACCCCCGCAATGGCCAGGAGGTGCCACACCGCCAGATGCCCTGTGAGCCGCAGACCCGCCAGCACCCCCATAAGCGCCAAAACGGCGCTCTGGGTCGCCATAATGAGCCGTCGGCGCTCCAGGCGGTCGGCCAGGGTGCCCCCCAGCAGGTTCAGCAGGATGGCGGGTCCGGCGGTGGCCAGCCCCAGCAAGGCCAGGGTGCGGGGGCGTCCCGTCAAGTCGTAGGCCAGCCAGGCCAGGCCCAGTTGGGACATCTGATACCCCACCACCGACGCCACCAGCCCCATCCAATAGAGGCGGTAGTCCCGATACCGGAGGGCGGAGAAGGGGAGGCGCACCCCGCCCGGGCGTGGGCCGGTGGGGGCGGAGAGAGGGTGGCGTGGGCGCATCCTTCACCCCTCGCCCAGGGGCTGGGGAAAGGGGGAAAAGCCCCCGGGGACGCACACGCCTCAGGATAGCAAAGAGGGGTCCCCTCTGGTAGGGGATGGGCCGTGTCTTTTGCCCCGCCGGAGCGGGGGGCTACTTCCAGAAGCGCTCCTCTTTCACCTTCCACCCCTTGGGGATGAGGCGGGCCTTCACATCCTCAATCATCCCCGGGTGGCCACAGGCATAAATCAGGGTGTCCTGGGGGGAGAGGCCCCACCGCTGGAGGTAGCCCTCCAGGATAAGGTTCACCCGCCCCGTTTGCCCCGTCCAGCCCTTATTGCGCTCCTCGTGGGGACGGCTCACCGTGGGGATGTAGGTAATCCAGTCGGGGTGCCGGCGGGCATACTCCCCCAGTTCCTTGTCGTAGGCGAACTCGTCGTGGTAACTGGCCCCCTGCAGGATGTAAAAGCGGTGGCCCGCGCGCCCCGTGTGCAGGTAGTCCCGCAGGATGCTTACATAGGGCACAACGCCCGTAACAGTGGCCACCATCACGTGGTTCGGCCACTTCGGCTCAAAGGTGAAGATGCCCTTGGCCCGGGGGCGGATGGACACCTTATCGCCCACCTGGAGTTTCCACAGGCGGGGGGTCAACTCCCCGTGGGGCACCAGTTCAATGAACAGTTCCAGGTAAGGCTCGTGGGGTGCGGAGACGATGGAATACGCCCGCTCAATGCCCTCCAGGCCAATGGTGCAGTATTGGCCGGGCTTGAAGGTAAAGGGGACCTCCGGCTGGAGCCACATCTTCCACAGGTCGGGGGTGAGGTCTTCACGGCGGACGATAACCGCTTTGGGGAGGGCTATCTGCGGGCGGGCCGGCTTTGATACCACCGCTTCGTCTACCATCGGCAGTCTCCTTGGTGCGGTTTTTTGCCCCCCATCTTTCACTCTAGCACATCGCCCCTCGTGCACAAGGGCCGAACGGCCCCTGTCCTGGGGGCGCATCCCCGCAACACCCTGGGGGCCGGCACCCAAAAGTGCTACCATACGAACAGGGGGACACGCTTCACGCCCTGGGCAAAAGATAAGGAGGGGTAGGCTATGCGCATGTATGTGGCCGGCGAGTGGATAGAGAAGCCCCAGACGATGCCCGTTATCCACCCCTACGATGGGCGGGTGGTGGACACGGTGCCCAAGGCCGACCTGGAGGATGTGGACCGGGCCATCACCTCCGCCGTGCGGGGTGCCCAGGCCATGCGCAAGTTATCGGGGTATGACCGCTACCGCATCTTGAAGAAGGCTGCCGACCTCATAGAGGCACGGGCGGAGGAGTTCGCCCGCACTATTACCCTGGAGGAGGGGAAAGCCATCGCCGAGAGCCGGTTTGAGGTCAGCCGGGCGGTGCAGACCCTTACCGTCTCCGCGGAGGAGGCGAAGCGCATCGGTGGGGAGGTGGTGCCCCTGGACGGCTCCCCCGGGGCGGGGAACCGCTTCGGCTTCACCATCCGTGTGCCCTGTGGGGTGGTGGTGGCCATCAGCCCCTTCAACTTCCCCCTGAACCTGGTGTGCCACAAGGTCGGCCCCGCCCTGGCCGCAGGCAACAGCGTCATCATCAAGCCCGCCTCCGATACGCCCCTCTCCGCTCTGAAGTTGACGGAGGTGCTTCTGGAGGCGGGCCTGCCTCCGGAGGCGGTGCAGTGCCTCACCGGCCCCGGGGGGCAGATCGGTGAGGCCCTCTGCACCGACCGTCGGGTGCGCAAGATCACCTTCACCGGCAGCCGGGATGTGGGGGAGCGCATCTGCAAGGTGGCGGGCCTGAAGCGGGTAACCATGGAACTGGGGAGCAACTCCCCCCTCATCATCATGCCCGACGCCGACCTGAAGCGGGTA
>BEHZ01000109.1 GCA_002923335.1 bacterium HR23
CGGGGATGTTGTATGGCAAAATCCTGCGCAGTCCCTACGCCCACGCCCGTATACGGCGGATAGACGCCTCCCGTGCCCTGGCGGTGCCCGGGGTCAAGGCGGTGGTAACGGGGGCCGACATGCCTCCCGTGAAACCCGGCACCATCGCCCCCCAGGGGGAGTTGGAAATTGACATGTATTACCTGTCCAAACTCATCCTGGCGCAGGGGAAGGTGCTCTTCCACGGCCACCCTGTGGCGGCGGTGGCGGCCACCTCCCCCGAAATCGCCGCATACGCCCTGGGGCTAATTGATGTGGAGTATGAGCCGCTGGAGCCGGTGCTGGACGTGGAGAAGGCCATGGAGCCGACCGCCCCCCTTCTCCACGACGACCTGTTCACCCGCTCCCTGGGCGGGGTAAGCGAGAAGCCCTCCAATATCGCCCTGCACCTGCAGATGGAGCGGGGGAACGTGGAGGAGGGCTTCGCCCAGGCGGATGTGGTGCTGGAGCGCACCTACCGCACCCAGATGGTCCACCAGGGTTACCTGGAGCCGGAGGCGGAGACCGCCTGGGTTCAGCCCGATGGACGCATCATCGTGTGGTGCAACTCCCAGGGGATGTTCGCCCACCGCACCCAGTTGTCCATCCTCTTCAACATCCCGCCGTCCCGCATCAAGGTCATCCCCACGGAGGTGGGGGGCGCTTTCGGCGGGAAGATCTACGTGCGGGTCTCGCCCATCTGCCTGCTCCTCTCCCAGAAGACGGGTCGGCCGGTGCAGATCGTGCTGACACGGGAGGAGGTGCTGAGGGCGACGGGGCCGGGAAGCCCCCTGGTGGCGCACATCAAGGTGGGGGCCAGGCGGGACGGGCAGATCACCGCCATTCAGGCCAAGTTCATCTACGATTCGGGGGCGTTCCCCGGAGGGCCGGTGGCCGGTGGGGTCCTCTCGGCCCTGGCGCCCTACAAAACGCTCCACATGCGGGTGGACGGCTACGATGTGGTAACCAACAAGCCTCGTGTGGCGGCGTATAGGGCGCCGGGGGCCACCGCGTCCTGCTTCGCCATGGAGGCGCTGATGGACGAGGTGGCGGAGGCGCTGGGGATGGACCCCATAGACTTCCGCCTGCGCAACGCCGTGGAGGAAGGGGACCCGATGCCCAACGGCCTCACCTGGGGGCGCATTGGCCTGAAGGCCATGCTGGAGCGGGCCAGGCGGAGCCCCGCCTGGACCGAGCCCCTCACCGGCCCCTACCGGGGTCGGGGGATGGCTTTGGGCTTCTGGCGAGGGGGCACCAACACCTCCTCCTGCCATATCACCGTGAACGCCGACGGCTCGGTGAATGTAACTGTGGGTTCCGTTGACCTCTCCTCCACCCGCACGGGCATCGCCCAGATGGTGGCCGAGTGCCTGGGCATCCCCTTTGAGCAGGTGCGCATCGTGGTGGGGGATACCGATACGGTGGCCCATACCGATAACTCTGGCGGTTCCCGCATCACCTACAGCATGTCGGCGGCGGTCTACCAGGCCTCCCAGGACCTCCTGGGGAAGATGAAGGTGCGTGCGGCGGGAATGCTGGGCGTTCCCCCGGAGCAGGTGGAGTATCGGGATGGGCGCTTCTTCGTGAGCGACATCCCCGATAAGTTCAAGACCTTCCCGGAGGTGTGTTACGCCTCCACCCGTGGCGGAGGCGCTCTCCAGGGCTTCGGCTCCAACGGACGGCTGAAGATGGCGCCCGCCTTCTCCCTCCACATCGCCGATGTGGAGGTGGACCCGGAGACGGGGAAGGTGCGCATCCTGCGCTACACCACCTTCCAGGATGTGGGGCGGGCCATCAACCCCACCCTTATTGAGGGGCAGATGCAGGGGGGTGCGGTGCAGGGCATCGGCTGGGCCCTCACCGAGGAGTATGTCTTTGACGAGAAGGGGGTCCTGCGCAACGCCAGCCTGCTGGACTACCGCATGCCCGTGGCCCTGGACCTGCCCATGATTGACTGCGAGATCATTGAGGTGCCGGCCAGCGACGGCCCGTTTGGGGTGCGGGGGGTAGGGGAAGCGCCCATCGTGCCCCCGGCGGGCGCTCTGGCCAACGCTATCTATCGGGCCACGGGCGTGCGCTTCTATCGCCTGCCCATGTCCCCGGAGCGGGTCTTCTGGGCGTTGCGGGAGGCGGGGCGCAACGGCCCTCGGGGGCAGTAGGCCCCAGGCGCAGGCCTAGCCCCTTTAGCCCCCTCGGAGCCAGGCGTCCCCTGCGGGTGGCCAGGGGTGGTCGGGGCGCAGGCTTTGGGAGAGTTGGGTGAACACCCCCCGCATCGCCCGGGGGTGTATCCAGACGCTCTTGATGCCCGCCCCCTGCCGTCCGTAGCCTGGGGTCTCCGCAGCGGTGGTAATGCGCAGGCCCAGACCCCGCAGGTGGCGTTCCACGGCATCGGCGTCGTCCACCTGGTAAATGAGCAGGTAAGGCCCCTCGCCATAGCGGGCCATGAAGCGTCCGGCGGGGCCGTCGGTGCTGGTGGGCTGGGCTAGTTCCACGAAACTCTGCCTGTCCTGCAGGGGGAGGATGGCGATCTCCAGGTCGGTGAAGGTGAGGGTGAAGCGGTTGGTGGGCTTCAGCCCGAAGAGGTCGCCCCAGTGCCGGATGGCGGAATCCAGGTTGCGCACCAGGATAGCCACCTGGCGGATGCGTCGGGTGCGGGGCGTCCAGCGATGCAGATACCAGTCGGGGCCGGCGGGTGGCCAGGGGTTGGGGCCTTTGGGGGTCTCCACCAGTTCTATGAAGGTGCCGTTGACCGAGGAGGGGTGGAGGAAGCAGGTGCGGTGGTCGGGGCGGGTGACCTCCTGGGTGATGCGCACCCCCTTGCCCTTCAGGCGGGCCAGCAGAGCGTCATAGTGGTCGGTGGTGAAGATGAGGAGATACATCCCCTCGCCACGGCGCTGGAGGAAGCGGGCGCCCGCCGAGGAGGGGTCGGTGGGCTGGAGCAGTTCCACGAAGGTCCCTTCCCCGGCGGGGAGGACGGCGTTCACCAGGCCATATTGGGGGAGTCTCTCGGAGTGGCAGGGCTTCATGCCCAGCACCTGGTCGTAGAGTTTCAGGGCCTCCGGGAGGTTGTCCACCATCAGGGCCACCTGGGGCAGGCTCTTGAGCACGGGGGCCTCCTTTCTATAGGCTGGGGGGATTATACCACGGAGGAAAAGAAATGGAGCGGAAGAGGGGCTTTGAACCCCCGACCTCCTCCTTGGCAAGGAGGCGTTCTACCCCTGAACTACTTCCGCTCGCTGAGAGTAGGATACGGCAGGGAGCGGGCGCCCGTCAAGTGGCGCCGGAGGACCGGCGCCTGCCGCCGGGCTAGGGGGCTGCAACAATTGTGAAACCGTTCACCAGTCTAGATAGGAAATTGCCTACGAAATCGGTATTGCCAGGGGGCCAGGCCCTTGCTATGCTGGCAGTAGCGGAGGGATCGCATAGTGGTCTAGTGCGGGCGCCTGCTAAGCGCTTGGGGGCCCAAAAGGCCCCTCACGGGTTCGAATCCCGTTCCCTCCGCCACGCCTCCCGCAAAGGCCCCAAAACGGCACGAAACCGTAGCCCGGCTGGGGGAGCAGGCGAGCCACCTTGGCGGACAGGAAGATGGAAGGGGATATCCTCAACGGCCACCGCCCCCGCTCCTTTGCCATCTGGACCATCGGGTGCCAGATGAACAAGGCGGACTCGGAGCGCCTGGCCAGTGCCCTCTCCCAACTGGGCCTGGAGGAAACGGACGACTTCCGCCAGGCGGATGTGATCGTCCTCAACTCCTGCGTTGTGCGCCAGAGCGCCGAGGAGAAGGTGGTGGGCACCCTGGGCCTGGTGAAGCCCCTGAAGGAGCGCCGGCCCGGCCGCATCATCGCCCTAATGGGATGTATGGTCGGCCCGAAGCCCGATACCCTGCGCCAGCGTTTCCCCTATGTGGACGTCTTCGCCCGCCCCCAGGAGTATCGGCCGATTTTGGACCTGGTGGGACGGCGTCTAGGGGTCAACTGGGAGGGGTGCCTCTCCTCCTTCATCCCCCTTCGGCCGGGCGTTAGCGCTTTCATCCCTGTCATTCACGGGTGCGACCGCATGTGCACCTTCTGTATCATCCCCTACCGCCGGGGGCGGGAGGTGAGCCGTCCCCTGGAGGAGGTGGTGCAGGAGGCCCGCCTCCTTGCGCAAAAGGGGGTGCGAGAGGTGGTTCTCCTGGGGCAGATCGTGGACCGCTACGGTCACGACCTTCCCGGCCGACCCGACTTGGCCGACCTGCTGGAGGCAGTGCACCGGGTTCCGGGGATTGAGCGCATCCGTTTCCTCACCTCCCATCCCGCCGATATGACCGACCGCATTATCCAGGCAGTGGCCCGGCTGGAGAAGGTGTGCAAGCATATCAACATCCCCGTGCAGGCGGGGGACGACGAGGTGCTGGCCCGCATGCGCCGGGGCTACACCCGAGACGACTACCTGCGCCTCATTGAGCGTATCCGCTCCGCCATCCCCGATGTGGCCCTCTCCACCGATGTCATTGTGGGCTTCTGCGGGGAGACGGAGGCCCAGTTCCGGCGCACCCTGGACCTGCTGGCGGAGGTGCGCTTTGATAAGGTGCACATCGCTCCCTACTCTCCCCGCCCCGGCACTATCGCCAGCCGGAGGATGGAGGACGATGTGCCCCCGGAGGAGAAGCGCCGGCGTGTCCAGGAGGCGGAGCGTCTGCAGGAGCGCATCGCCGGGGAGATCAACGCTCGCTACTTGGGCAAAACCGTGGAGGTGCTGGTGGACGGGCGGGAGCGGGGGAAGTGGCGGGGGCGCACCACCACGGATAAACTGGTCTTTTTCCCCGACGGGGAAAGGGACTATATGGGCAAACTGGTGGAGGTGCGCATCACCCGCGCCAGCCCCTGGGCGCTCCAGGGGGAGCCTGTGGGCGCCGGGAGGTAACAAAGGGGGTTAGGTATGGCTGTTGAAGTGCGTGTCAAGGCCCCTCGGGTGCCCCTTACGGAACTGGAGCAGTCGGCCTTCTGCCAAACGGGGGAGTTGCAGACCCTCCCCCTCAAGGAGGAGTTGAAAGCGGGCGTCCGCTGGCAACGCCTTCCCCCGGAGTATATGGGCCTCACCGCCCAAGAACTGGTGGAGCGTATCCGGGAGAACCGCCGGAAACTGGGGAAACGGGTAGTCATCCTGGGGCACCACTACCAGCGCCCCGACATTATCCAGTTCGCCGACTTCCGGGGGGATTCCTTCAAACTCTCCCAATTGGCTGCCCAGCAGGAGGAGGCCGAGTTCATCATCTTCTGTGGGGTGCATTTTATGGCGGAGACCGCCCGCATTCTGTGCCGTCCCCATCAGCGGGTGATCCTCCCCAACCTCATGGCGGGATGCAGTATGGCGGACATGGCCCCTACGGAAGATGTGTATGACTGTTGGCAACAACTGCAGGAGGTGCTGGGGCCGGGGGAGGTGCTCCCCGTTACCTATATGAACTCCACCGCTGCCATCAAGGCCCTATGTGGCGAGAACGGGGGTATCGTGTGCACCTCTTCCAACGCCCTCGCGGTGTTCAAATGGGCTTATGCCCAGGCTCCCCGGGTGCTCTTCCTGACCGACCAGCACCTCGGGCGCAATACCGGCCTGAAGTTTGGGCTCTCCCTGGAGGACATGGTGCTCTGGAATCCCTTTACGCCGCTGGGGGGCCTG
>BEHZ01000110.1 GCA_002923335.1 bacterium HR23
AGGGGCATATCATAGCCTGTCGTGAGAGTGCCAGTGGAGCGGAAGAAGACCATGATGAGGATGATAAGCAGAAGGGTGGGGAAGCCATACATCAGGTCAACGAAGCGCATCATAAGGTTGTCCACCGTCCCTCCGTAGTAGCCGGCGATGGAGCCGTAGAGGATGCCCATGAGCATAGCCAGGGTAGCGCCCACTACCCCCACCGTAAGGGAAATGCGTGCCCCGTAGAGGAGGCGGGTCAGCACATCCCGTCCCAGGTAGTCGGTGCCCAGGGGGTGGGCCAGAGAGGGGGGCTGGTTCACCAGACGCCAGTCCAGGCCGGCGTAGGTGTAGGGGGTAAGCCAGGGGGCCAGGACGGCCACCAGCGCCAGCAGGAGCACAAACACCCCACCCCCTACTCCCAGGCGGTTCTTCAGCAAGATACGCAGGGCATCGCCCCAGAAGCCTCGGCTTCGGCGGGGCGGAAAGGGGTGGGAGAGAGACGGGGCCGTGGCCTCTTTCTGCTCCATGTTACTTCAGGCGGATGCGGGGGTCCAGGTAAGCGTAGGAGATGTCCACGAGGATATTGGCGATAACGATGACGAAGCCGTAGAGGAGGGTGGTGCCCATAATCACGGGGTAGTCCCGGTTGCCGATGCTCTGCACATAGAACTTCCCCAGGCCGGGGATGCCGAAGATTTGCTCCACCACCAGGGTGCCGGTTACCACCGCAGCGAAGATAGGCCCCAGCACCGTTACCACGGGGATCAGCCCGTTGCGCAAGGCGTGGCGCAGGATGATAAGCCCCTCTCCCAGCCCTTTCGCTCGTGCGGTGCGGATGTAGTCCTCCTGCCATACCTCCAGCATGCTGGCACGGGTGAGGCGGGCGATGTAGGCGATGTAATGAGTGCCCAGGGTCAGTGTAGGGAGGACCCAGTAGGCCGGCCCCTGCCAGGTGGCGGGAGGGAGCAGTTTCAGTTTGAGGGCGAAGAGCCACATCAGGAAAGGCCCCAGGGCCAGGCTGGGCACCGACACGCCCAACACGGCGAAGGCCATAGAGGCGTAGTCAACTATTGTGTTGTGCCGGAGGGCAGAGATAACCCCCAGGGGGACCCCTACTCCCACCGCCAGGGCCATGGCCATTAGCCCCAGGTGGGCCGAGACTGGGAACTGCTCCCGGAAGATGTCGTTGACGGTGCGGGTGGTGGAACTGTAGGTAGGCCCAAAGTCCAGGCGCAGGACACCCCCCATATACCGCAGGTATTGCTTCCAGAGAGGCTCATCCAGGCGGTATTTGCGGTTCAGGTTTTCAATGATGTGCGGGGGGAGTTTCTTTTCCCGGTCAAAGGGGCCGCCGGGGACGGCGTGCATCAGCAGGAAGGTGATGAGGGAGATGAGAAGAAGGACGGGGATGCCCCACAGAAGACGACGCACCAGGTAGGCCAGCACCGCCATCCCCCGCAGGAAGGGGCGAGGCGCCTCGCCCCTTCCCTCTTAGCGTTCTATGCGCCAGTTCTTGAACTGCTCCACCAGGGCGGAGTAAGTGCGCTTCAGGTAGGGCTTGGTCAACTGCACCGTGGTGTAGAAGTAGATGGGGGCGATGACAGCATCCTCTTGCACCAGGAGGCGCTCGGCCTCTTTATAGAGTTGCAGGCGTTTGGCGGGGTCTTGCTCCCGGGCCGCCTGCTTCACCAGGGCATCAAACCGGGTGTTCTTCCACATAGTATGGTTGTTGCCGGAATCCGACAGGAACACACTCATCCAGTTGTCGGCGTCCAGGTAGTCGGCTCCCCAGCCCAGGCGCCAGATATGGGGTGGGTCCTGGGAGAGGGTCTTGAGGTAAACGGCCCAGTCCTGGTTCACCACCTTCACGTCTATGTTCAGGTGTTGCTTCCACATGGCGCTAATGGCCTCGGCGATGCGCTTGTGGCCCTCACTGGTGTTATACATGAGCACCACATCGGAGGGCCAGCCACGGCCGTTGGGGTAGCCGGCTTCGGCCAGCCAGCGCTTGGCCTGATCGGGGTTGAAGGGGATGCCGATGCCCTCTTTCTCGCCATCTACGAAGCCGAAGTTGCCGGGGGCGGTGAAGGTAAGGGCGGGGCGCTGACCCCCCTTCAGCACATTGTCAATAAGGCCCTGGCGGTCAATAGAGGCGATGAGGGCCTTCCGCACCAGCGCCTTGTCCACGGGCGGCTTGGTTACATTGAAGCCGTAGTAGTAGGTGATGGGGCGTGGGGCAATGTAGAGTTCCTTGCTGAGCACCGGGTCTTTCTTCACCCGGTCTATCTCCCCCAGGGGCACGCCCAGGTTGTAGAGGGTATCCAGTTGGCCCGCCTCATACATGGCCAGTGCAGTGGAGGCCTCCTTCACCATCACGAACTCAATACGGTCGATCTGCACATGAGGGGCGTCATAGTAGTTAGGGTTCTTCTCCAGCACCAGGCTCTTCTCGTGCTCCCAGGACCTGAGGAGGTAAGGGCCGTTGGTAACGATGTTGCCTGGCTCTATCCACTTCTCCTTGTGCTGTTCAATGGCCCAGCGGGGTTGGGGCATCAGCACCCACATGGAGGCGAGGGCGGGGAAGAATCCGGCGGGATAGTTCAAGGTGTAGGTGATGGTCCAGTCATCCACCGCCCGGATGCCCACCTGGGAGGCATCGGCCTTTCCTCGGTTAAAGTCTTCGCCCCCTTTAATGATACCGGCGGGCACATAGGCGTATTCCGAGGCGGTTTTAGGATCCAGGGTGCGCAGACCCCCGTATTCCGCATCCCGGGCGGTAACAGACTTGCCATCGGTCCACTTCACATCCCGGCGTAGGGTGAAGGTATAGCCGGTGCCGTCGGCGGAAACGGTCCAGCGCTCGGCAAGGTCAGGAATGACTGCCCCGGTGTCTTCCGTTTGGTTGGTGATGCCCACGAAGAGGGCACGCACCACATCCACCGAGGGCGAGTCTTTGACGAGAGCGGGGTCAAGGGTGGTGGGTTCGGTGCCCAGGTTGGCGCGCAGGACGGTGGGGGCTTTGGGGGCCGGGGTGGGGGTGGGCGGAACAGGGGTGGGTGTGGGGAGCATAGCAGGAGGGGCGGGGGCACGGGTGGGGGTAGGGGTTGGAGCGGGCGCCGCTCGACAAGCCCCTACAAGCAGGACCAGGAGCCCTCCCAGAAGCAGACCAGACCACCGAGCCGACATATACCCCTCCTAACCTTTTCCTCTCCCAGCCCAGGGGGGAGGGTTTTGCCCCTATCCTACACGAGTGCTGTGGGGATCGCAAGGGGAAGGGTGCCACAGATGTAGGGCGAGACCCCGCTAGGGTATGGGGGCCTTTGTCCCCTAGGAGGGCGGGGGGCCGGAAGGGGCCGTCTCCGGGTGAACCACCGCCAGGTGCAGTTCCCGTAACTGCTTCTCCGAGACCTCCGAAGGAGCGCCAAAGAGGAGGTCCTGGGCGCTTTGGGTTTTGGGGAAGGCGATGACCTCCCGCAGGGATGCCTCGTTGGCCAAGACCATCACGATACGGTCTATGCCGGGGGCGATACCGCCGTGGGGCGGGGCGCCGTATTCAAAGGCCTCCAGCAGGTGGCCGAAGCGCTTCTGGGCCTCCTCCGGGGAGTAGCCCAGGATGCGGAAGATGCGCTCCTGGACCTCCCGGTTGTGGATTCGGATGCTCCCGGAGGCCACCTCATAGCCGTTGCACACCATGTCATAGGCTTTGGAGCGCACCCGTCCGGGGTCTGCTTCCAGCAGAGGCAAGTCTTCGTCCCTGGGGGCGGTGAAGGGGTGATGGGCGGACTCCCAGCGACGCTCTTCGGCGTTCCACTCAAAGAGAGGGAACTGGGTAACGAAGGCGAAAACCACCTGGTTGGGGTCGGCCAGCCCCAAGCGGGCACCCATCTCGGTGCGCAGGGCGGACAGGGCAGCGTTGGTGGTGGCGGGCTCCCCGGCAACGATGAGGAGGAGGTCGCCGGGCCGAGCGCCGGCTCGCCGTGCCATCTCCTGCACCTGTTCTATGGTGAAGTGGCGGGCGACGGCCGAGCGCACCTGCTCGGGGGTGAGAGCCTCCAGGGACAGCCCCGGTTGGCCCAGGGCCAGGGTCACCAGACCGGTAGCGCCCTTGCTTTTGGCCAGGGTGGTGAGTTCCTCAATCTGCCGGCGAGGGCAATCGGCGTATCCGGGGGCCGCAAAGCCTTTTACCACGCCTCCCTGCTGGACGACCCGGCGGAAGACCTCAAACTGGCACTGGCGGGCGATGTCGGTGAAATCGGCCAGTTCCATCCCGAACCGCAGGTCGGGCTTGTCGGTGCCGTATTTGGCTATGGCTTCGGCGTAGGTGAGGCGGGGGAAGGGTTTGCGCAGGCGCTTGTGGGGGGTAACCTGCTCCACCAGGTCGGTGAAGAGGGACTCCATGAGGTTCAGGATATCCTCCTCTTCTACGAAACTCATCTCCAGGTCCAGTTGGGTGAACTCGGGCTGGCGGTCGGCACGCAGGTCTTCGTCTCGGAAGCAACGGGCGATCTGGAAATAGCGCTCCAGGCCGGCCACCATGAGGAGTTGCTTGAGTTGCTGGGGGGACTGGGGGAGGGCGTAGAAACAGCCGGGGTAGAGACGGCTGGGCACCAGGTAGTCCCGTGCCCCTTCGGGGGTGCTCTTGGTGAGGATGGGGGTTTCCACCTCCCAGAAACCCCGGGCGCTCAGCCAGTCGCGAATGAACTTGACGACCCGGTGGCGCAGTTCCAGGTTGCGCTGCAGGCGCTGACGGCGCAGATAGAGGTAGCGGTAGCGCAGGCGTAGGGCCTCATCCACCTCTGTGTCTTCGTTGATGTAAAAAGGCGGTGGGCGGGAAGGGTTGAGGATTTGACACGCCAGGGCGTGCACCTCCACCTGGCCTGTGGGAAGAGAGGGGTTTTCGGTGCCCGGGGGACGGCGCTCCACTCGCCCCCGGATGCACACCACCCACTCGTTGCGCAGGGCGTCGGCGGTGCGATAGGCGTCAGGGGCATAGGAGGGGTTGAAGACCACCTGAACGATGCCGCTCCGGTCCCGCAGGTCAATGAAGATGATGCCCCCGTGGTCCCGCCGGCGGTGCACCCATCCCGCCAGGGCAACCTGGCGCCCTACATCAGAAAGGGTGAGGGTTCCACAATCGGTGTCCTTCAGCATACCCACTCCTGTGGAGGGGTATTCCCCTCTTTTCAGCATAGCACGCAACGGGGCGGCAGGGGCCTAGCCCGTTTCCGGGCGCATGGCCAGCAGGCTGGCCACCGCCTGGGGCAGGCGGTCGGGGTCGTCAATGGGTGGAAGGCAGGTCCCCTGGAGGCAGATGTAAGCCTGAGGCTTTTCTCCGAGGGTGAAGCCCCGGCTGGCCAGCATCTCAGGGTCGCTGGTGTCCTGCACTATCGGCTCTACGCAGGGATAGGGGATGGCGAAGGCGGCGGCCACCAGCCGGTGGGTGGCGGGGGCATCGGCCGGCCCCACGATGCTCACCTCCACCGGCGGGAAGAGGTGGCGGAGCACCTCACGGGCGTAGGCGGAAGCGTGCTCGCCGAAGTCCTGGGAGACGGAGGCGAAGGCGCTCAGTGTGTCGTGGGCGCGTGTGGCGTAATCGGCCTGGCCGGTGAGGTTGGTCAACAGGCGCAGGGCCTGGGCGGCGACGGTGTTCTCGGCGATGGACTTCTCCTTCATTT
>BEHZ01000111.1 GCA_002923335.1 bacterium HR23
TACCTCACTCGTCCTGCTCCCCTCTGGGGCGAGGGGATGCAGAGGGCGGTTGCCCTGGCCCTTGTCGGTGGCATAGGGTGGGGCTTCCACTGGCTGGCGCTGGCACGGGTGGACACGGGGTCGGTGCTCCGCCAGGTCTACCTCTATCTGTTCGCCTTCCTGGGCGGAGCGGTTACCACCCTGGTGGTCTCGGCCCTTGTGCTGTTTGCGGTGCTGGCGTGGGCCCTGGGGTTGCCCACCGTGCCCACCGCCCAGCACTTCCGCATCGTGCCCCAGGTCCTGCCAGCACTCCTGGTCGGGAGCGCCCTGCTGGCGTATCACTGGCGGGTGGTGCAGGGGGAGTCGGCCAGACGGGAGGGGCATTTGGAAGGGGCTCGGCGGGCCTTCGGCTACATCCTGGCCGGTCTGGGTCTGGCGACACTGGTGGCGGGGCTGGTCTCCCTGCTGGGGCTTCTCCTGGGCTTCGCGGTGCCGGGGATGGGCACCCCCCTGGTGGGCATGGAACCGTGGCGAGGCCTGCTGGCTCTGGCCCTGACCCAGGTCGCCATAGGGGGGCCGTTGTGGGCGTGGCACTGGGGGCGGGCCCAAGGACGGGCGGTGCGAGAGGGAGAGGCGGAGCGCACCACCCTGGCCCGACGCATCTTCCTGTATGCGGTGCTGTGTCTGCTGGCCCTGGTGGGCCTGGGGGGCGCCGTGGGCTTCCTCTCCCTCCTCCTGCGGGACCTGCTGGCCGGACGCCTTTCGGCCGAGTTCCTGGGCGTGGGACGGTGGCCCCTGGCAGTAGTGCTCACCACCCTGGCCTTTTTGCCTTACTACTGGCAGGTCCTCCGAGAGGATCAGCGGGCAGGCGCCGAAGGGGTGGGCAGACGCAAGGCGATAATTCTGGTGGTGGGGGAGCGGGGGACCGCTCTCCGCTCCCAACTGGAGGAGGCCCTGGGCGTCTCGGTGCACACCCTCTGGGTAGAGGATGCGGAGGAGCCTCCCCACCTGACCCCCGAGGCCCTGGACGCCCTTCGGGAGCAGGTCCGCTCCATTCCCGGCCAGCGGGTGCTGATCGTTGCCCTGCGGGGGGTGGTGCAGGTGTATGGATGCCGGTAGAGGGCAATGCCCCCGCCAAGGGTCTATTGCGTGGGCTATCCAACAAGCCCCAGGGGGCTTGGGTGATGCTCTCTCGGCTGGTAGCATAAAAGGGGTGGGTATGCATGTTTGACGCCCTCACCCAGAAACTCAACGCTATCTTCCAGCGCCTGGCCAACCGTGGACGCCTCACGGAGCAGGAGGTAGACTCCGCCCTGCGGGAGGTGCGCCTGGCACTCCTGGAGGCGGATGTGCACTTCAAGGTGGCCCGGGACTTCATCGCACGGGTGCGGGAGCGGGCGGTGGGCCAGGAGGTGCTCCAGGGCATCAACCCCGGCCACCAGGTGGTCAAAATCGTTTACGACGAACTGACCCATGTGCTGTCGGCCGGAGAGCACCGCCTGCGCCCTGCCCCTCAGCCCCCTACCGTGGTGCTCTTGGTAGGCCTGCAAGGCTCCGGCAAGACCACCACCGCAGCCAAACTGGCCCTGCACCTTCGGCGCACCGGAGGGCAGAAGTCCCTCCTGGTGGCCTGCGACCTGAAGCGTCCCGCCGCCGTCCAGCAACTGCAGGTCCTGGGCCGGCAACTGGACATCCCCGTCTACGCCGAGGAGGGGGCCACCTCCCCGGTGGCCGTGGCACGGAACGGCCTGCAGAAGGCCCGGCAGTTGGGCGTGCACTGGGCCATCTTTGACACGGGGGGGCGCCTCCACATCGCCGAGGAGATGATGGAGGAGGTGCGGCAGGTGAAGGATGCCCTCTCCCCCCACGAGGTGCTCCTGGTGGTGGATGCCATGACGGGCCAGGATGCAGTGCGCTCGGCGGGGGAGTTCCACCAGCGCCTGGGCCTCACAGGTATCATCCTGACCAAACTGGACGGGGATGCACGGGGGGGCGCGGCCCTCTCCATCACCGCGGTAACAGGGGTGCCCATCAAGTTCATCGGCGTGGGAGAGCGCCCCGACGCCCTGGAGGCCTTCTACCCGGAGCGTATGGCCCAGCGCATCCTGGGCATGGGGGATGTGCTCTCCCTGGTGGAGAAGGCCCAGCAGGCAGTGGACCAGCAGAAGGCCCGAGAACTGCAGAAGAAACTGGAGACGGCCAAGTTTGACCTCCAGGACTTCCTGGAGCAGTTGCGGGCGTTGAGGCGCATGGGGCCGCTTCAGCAGGTGCTGGAGCACCTGCCCGGCTTCGCCCAGATGAAGGGCAAGATACCGGCCGAGGAACTGGACGAAGGGTATCTGAAGCGCATAGAGGCCATCATCCTGAGCATGACGCCTCAGGAGCGCCAGCACCCCGAGATCATTGACGGCTCTCGGCGACGGCGCATCGCCCGTGGCAGTGGGACGACAGTGCAGGACGTGAACGCCCTGCTGAAGCAGTTTGCGGAGATGCAGGCGCTGATGAAGCGCCTGGCCCAGTTGCGTCGGCGGGGGCTGGGGGGAGTGCTATGGCGATAGGCTCTACGCCAAGGGGATAATCTCTCCCCGCACCTTTCCCCGCTCCACCTCCAAAATCCCCACCGTTCCCAGCCGACCCACCAGGTTGTTGGGCAGGGTAGGACTTCCCGGGTTCGCCACCAGAACACCGTTGCGCCGGAAAAGGCCGGCGATATGGGTATCCCCACACACCACCACATCCACCTTGCGCCCCAGCAGGCGCACCATCAGCCCTTCCCAGTCGGCCCAGGGCACCTCCTCCGGCAGGGGGAAGGCGTGAATCAGCCCCAGGGTGATGCCCTCTATCTGGAGCAGGTGCACCGGCTGCACACGGGGGTCGTCGGGGACGCCGGGGCGCAGGGGGCCCTGGGGCACATCCCCGTTGCCCCGTGCCGCCAGCACGGGGGCTAACCCCTCCAGCCAGTCCAGCACCTGAATCACGTGCATATCCCCGGCATGGAGCACCAGGTCCACCCCTCGCAGGGCCTGGAAGACCTCCCGGGGCAAAGCATCCCCCGCCTCGGGAATATGGGTGTCGGCAATAAGACCGATGCGCATGGCTCTCCTCCTACTATGTCCCACAGACGCAGGGGTGTCAAGGAAGGGAATGGGGCGTTCCCACCCCACCCGGCGAGGGGCCATTGACCCCGTTCCCCTTCTGCCGTAGTCTAGGGGTATGCATCAGCGTGTGGCGGGCCGGGCGGTCCTGCTGGGGGTGCTTCTCCTGGCGCTGGTGGGGTGCCAGAGGGCAACCCCCACGCCCGTCCTTACCCAACCCCCCCCGCCTTCCCCGACGCCCACCGCCCTCCCCACCCCTACCTTGTCCCCTCCCCTCGCCTCCTTCCCCCTGGGGGAGCAGGTCCTGGAATGGGTTCGGCAACTGGTGGCCCTCTCCCCTCGGGATACGGTCTCCGGGGGCGAAGCGAAGGGCGCCCAGTTCTTGGAGGATGCCTTCACCCGCATGGGCTACCAGGTGAGCCGTCAGCCCTTCCCGATTACCCTGGTGCAGAGTCATGTTGCCCTCCTGGCTCCCCAAGAGGCGACGGTGGAGGGCGCCCACCTGCTCCGCTCCGGCGAAGGGGAGGCCGAGGGGGAGGTGGTCTTCATCGGCCTGGCCCGGCCCGAGGATATCCCTTCGGGGGGCATAGCGGGAAAGATCGCCCTGGCGGACAGGGGAACCGTCACCTTCCAGGAGAAGGCACGGGTCGCCGCCGAGGCCGGGGCGCGTGCCCTGCTGGTGGCCAATAACCAGCCGGGCCTCTTCCAGGGGGCTATGCAGAGCACAGCACCCCTGCCGGTGGTGGGCATCAGCCAGGAGGACGGCCAGCGCCTCAAGGAGTTGCTGGCCCAGGGCACAGTCCGTCTGCGCCTGCGGGTCTGGCGCCAGGATTATCCCAGCCAGAACATCATCGCCGAAAAGCCCGGCCCCTCCGAGGGCGTTGTGCTCATCACCGCCCACTACGATACGGTGGAGGCTGTCCCCGGCGCCAACGACAACTCCTCAGGGGTGGGGGCACTCCTTACCCTGGCCCAGCGGTTGGGGGAGCGCTCCTGGCCCTTCACCCTCCGCTTCATCGCCTTCGGCGGAGAAGAGTTGGGCCTCTGGGGGAGCCGTGCCTATGTCCAGTCCCTTTCCCCGGAGGAGCGCCAGCGCATACGGGCGGTGCTCAACCTTGATGTGGTAGGGGCGGCGGCGAACCTGGCCACCACCGGTGACAACCCCCTGGCCCAAAGGATAGTGGAGGTGGCACGGGAAGCAGGCATCCCTCTGGGCTTTATAGACCTGCGAGACGCCGCCAGCGACCACCTCCCCTTCCTCCAGGCTGGCGTCCCGGCGGTCATCCTTACCACCCCCGATTTTCGCCTCATCCACACCCCCCAAGACCGCCTGGAGTTCCTGGATAGAGAGAGCCTGGAGAACACGGTGCGCCTGGTAGAGGCGGTGCTCCAGCGCCTGTCGGCGGAGACACGCCAGGGCCGACGCCCCCCGGTGGGAGCAAGGGGATGAAGGGATGCCTTATCACCTTTGAGGGGATAGAAGCGGCGGGAAAGACCACCCAGGCCCGCCTGCTGGTGCATCGCCTGCAGAGGGGGGGTGTCCCCGTCCTTTTGGTGCGGGAGCCCGGGGGAACCCCCCTGGGAGAGCGCCTGCGCCGTTTGCTGAAGAGCGCCCGCTTCCCGCTGGCCCCCGAGGCGGAGGCCCTCCTCTTCCTCTCCGCCCGTGCCCAGTTGGCCCAGCAGGTCATCATCCCCGCGCTGGAGCGGGGGCAATGGGTGGTATGCGACCGCTGGGCGGACAGCACCCTGGCCTACCAGGGTTACGGGCGGGGCCTCCCCCTGGACGCCCTCCGTGCGGGGAACCAGATGGCCACCGCCGGCCTGCTCCCCGCCCTCACCGTCCTTCTGGACATCCCCCCGGAGGAGTCTGTGCGTCGGCGCTACCCCTCTGCCCACGACCGCTTTGAAACGGCGGGGCCGGACTTCCTGCGTCGGGTGCGGGAGGGATATCTGGCCCTGGCACGGGAGGAGCCAGGGCGCTGGCTGGTGGTGGATGCCACCCTCCCCCGCCAGGCCGTCGCCCGCACGGTGTGGGAGCGGGTGCTCCCCCTCCTCGCCAGCCCCAACCCCCGTGCCCGCGGAGAGGCACCCGTTGGAGCGGCGCAGAGCCTCCGCCAAGCCCACCCCCAAAGGACAGTCAACACCTCTGGACAGGAGGACCGGGATGAAGATAGCCCAACTGACCGTCCGCATGGTGAGGTGGAATGCCCCCCCTTATCGCTCGGGGCGGAACGTCTTCGGGGGCGAAAAGCACCTGGGCGTCCTCACTATCCGCACCGATGAGGGGTTTGAAGGGCATGCCTTCCTTGGCTCCCCCCGCCAGGGGGCCGAAGCCTTCGTCGGCCCCCTCTTGGAGTTCCTGAAGCCCATGCTCCTGGGGCGGAACCCTCTGGACATCGGCGCCCTCTGGCAGGAGATGTGGCGCATGAACCGCGCGGTCTCCACCTACGCCATCGGTGCGGTGGATGTGGCCCTGTGGGATATCGCCGGGAAGGTGGCGGGTTTGCCCATCCATCGCCTTTTGGGCACCTGCCGGGAGAAGGTGCCCGCCTGCGCCAGTTCCCCCAGTTGGCAGCGG
>BEHZ01000112.1 GCA_002923335.1 bacterium HR23
CCCCACCAGGGGCGTCTTCATTTACATCGGCTTCCACCCTGCCACCGACTTCCTGAAGGGCAGTGGGGTGCCCCTTGACCCCGGCGGGCACGTCATTACCAATATCCGCATGGAGACCGCCATTCCGGGGGTGTTCGCCTGCGGGGATGTGCGCCAGTTCTCGGACCGGCAACTGGGCAGTGCAGTAGGGGACGGCATCACCGCCGCCCTTTCCGCCTACCGCTACATCACCGAGCACCTTTCGGGAGGGTAGAAGGGGCAGGGCACCTCGTGCTCTCCCCGGCGTTCCCCTTCCTATCGCCCGGGCCGGCTGGGACCGGGGGCGTTCCCGAGGGGGACGATCCCTGCCCGTGCAGGCCCAGCAGGCGTCGGGCCAGGGCGTCTATCTCCTCCAGTTCCTTCTTGAGAGCGGACCGCACCTCCCCACGCACCCGGCCAATGGGCTTCTCCTGGGGCAACGCCATCTCCGCCACCTTCCGGTGGCACGCCTGGGACAACTCCGCCAGGCGGCGGTGCGCCCGGTCTGCAGGGTCGTAGGGGGGAATGGGCCGGGGCAGCACCTCAAAGGGGCGGCGGTGGAAGTCCCGCTCGCCGAAGGAGCCCTTGGTCTGGTAGGGCTTGACGGCGGCATCCACGCAGGGGGCGTTCAGGAGGGCGGCCAGGTAGTGGGCCTCCTCCGGCGACGGCGTCTCGTAGCGGTAGAGGACGCTTTCCACGACGAGCCCCCGAACGGGGAGGCCATAGGCCGAGAGGCCCGCCCTGGCATCCAGCACGCAGGCCGTCAGGTAGGTGCCGCTCCTGTTGTAGACCACCTTCAGCGCCCCTGGCGACTGGCCAGTGAGGGTTCCATGGTAGTCGAGCCGCTCTAGGAGCGACATCCTGGTTGTGCGGCTCTTGTGCCGTTCCCACAGGGCCTCGGCCCGCTCCAGCCAGCCTGCCAGCCCAGTCCAGCCGTTCTTCACTGCCTCCTCCCTGTCCACCAGCCTGAGTCTGCCGTCCTGCCCCGCCTGGACGGGCAGCACCACCAGGTGCAGCCGCCGGTAGCCGAAGGGCACCAGGTCGTCGCCCAGGAGGGTGGCGTAGAGGAAGGCCGCCTCCACCTCCCCTTGCATTTGCAGGCCCTTCCAGGGGGGCTTGGCCTGGCGCAGCACCGAGGGGTCCGTCTCCAGGTAGGGGCGATGAGGGTCTATGGCCAGCGCCCCCTCGGGCGGCCGCACGAACCAGAGGGTGCGGGGGACGATAGTCGCCCCCTGGACGAACCTCTCCCGATAGGGGCTGTGGCGCACCGCCGTCGGGCGGGGCAGTTCCCCGGGGCCCTCCGCCAGGTGCTTCCTCGCCTCGGCCGGGGAGGCGTTCTTCCTGGGCAGGTCACCCCTGAGCGCCACCACCTGCGGCCCCTGGGCCTCCCCGCCCTTCCTGGCGATGAGGACGCAGGCGGGGACATTGAAGAGGGGGGAGACGCCCTCCAGGTCCAGCACCCTCTCCAGGAAGGGCCAGAAGCGGCGGCGGAAGTGGTGGTGCTGCTTGGCCCCCGTCAGGACGCTCCTGGGCATGACGAAGGCGATGGCGCCGCCATCCCTCAGGTAGCGCTCGTAGGCGTGGGCGAAGAAGAGGGTGGCCATCTCCATCTGTGTGAAGAGTTTCACCTCATGGGACGCCGCAAGCCTGTAGTCCTGCAGGGCCATCTTCTTCACCCGCTGCTGGTATTCGGGGGTGGCTATGTAGCGGTAGGAGAGCCAGGGCGGGTTGCCGGCCACCAGGTCAAAGCGCCGGCGGGAGAAGAGGACGGGCCGGTAGGCGTTGCGCAGGATGAAGGCGTAGACGGTGTCCCTGCCCGTGCCCACCAGATGGCGCAGCAGGCGCAGGGCGTTCTCGAAGGCTGGCACAAGTCCGCCCAGCCCCAGACCTTCCAGACGGCTCCGCAGCCCCGCCTTGGCCGCCTCCTCGTCCCCTCCGGCCCGGGCCATCTCTGCCAGGGCCTCGATGGCCCCCTCCATCCCCTCGGGCTCGCCGGCCAGGCCCGCCGGCAGGTAGAACCCTCGGTCCAGGTGATGGCTCTTGGCTTCCTCCTCGGACAGGCCCGCTACAGGCACCTTGATGAGTTCCTCCATCCCTTCCCCCTCCAGGAGGGCGTCGGCCATGTAGATGGGGATGCGGACGGCCTCCCGCACCGGGAGATCAGAGGCCAGGGCCAGCACGAAGTTGCAGCGGGCGATGATGACGGCCAGGGGGTGAATGTCCAGCCCCGCCAGCCGCTCCCTGACATGCCGCACCAGCCCCTCCCCTTTCAGACCGGCCTCCCGCAGCAGCCTGATGGCGGTGAAGAGGAAGGTGCCCGAGCCGCAGGCGGGGTCCAGGAGGGAGGTCTCAGGCCCGAAGCCCGCCTCCCTGAGCGTCCTCTCGGCCAGCCAGTCGGGGGTGTAGAACTCCCCTAGGTCGTGGCGGGTGCGGGGGTCCACCAGTTCCTGGTAGAGTTCCTTCAGGAGGTCCTCGTTCAGGCCAGCGAAGTCGTAGACAGAGAGGCGCTGGGCCAGGCCGCCCAGCAGCGAGAGGGCTTCGTCCCTCACATCCCCCTCCAACACCCAGGCGAAGAAGTCCTCCTCCACCAGGTTGGGCAGCCCCAGGCGGCGGAAGGCCGCCCCGTCCACCAGCCCCGGTAGCTCCCCAGTCGGCGGCAACTGCCTCGTCACCGCCAGGTAGGCCATGAGGCGGCCCAGGAGGGCCAGGTAGGTGTGGCGCAGGAAGAGCTTCTCCTTCTCCTTCTCCTCCCCCACCTCCCTGCCATAGACGTGGGCCAGTAACCTCCCCCACTCCCGAAACTTGGTGGCCACGGGGCCGCTATCCCTCACCCGGCGCCACATCTCCCACAGCCGCAGGCGGGCCTGGCTGAAGACGGCGCTCCTCTCCCCGAACCGGCGCACCACGTCCTGGGTGGTAGGGACGACCTGCTTCTGGGAGAACAGTAGCCCCTCCAGCCAGAGCCAGCCCTCCTGGGGCTTGTCCGCCTCCAGCCTGAACTCGTAGGCCCTGTCCAGCCTTCCATCCCGCAGGACGTAGACCTGGAAGGCCTGGCCATCGGTGAGGATGCCCAGGTAGCGCTGCGGCTCCCGCTGGGCCGACAGGTAGCGCCCCAGTTCCTCCAGCCCCTTGGCCCTCTCCTCCTCCAGGTTACGCTTGAACTCAAAAACGATGTCCCGGTAGAGGGCATCAATGTAGCCGCGGACGCCCAGGGCCGTGAGGTGGCGCTCCAACTCTACTTCGTTGGCTTCCAGGGAGGGGAAGGCGTCCCGGAGGAAATTCAGGAAAAGGTGGCGGATGTAGTCGTGGGAGGCCCCCTTGCCCCTGGCCTCGGCCAGGGTGTGCAGGTATTGGCTCAGCAGTGGGGGGAAACGGGTGTCCATGGTGCCCTGTCCTCAGGAGTATAGCAAGTTGGTGGGAGCCGTGCCTGCGCTAGCGGCACCGGGAGAGAGGGGTGCCCCGAAAGCAGAGGGGCCGACCCGGGGCTGGTCGGCCCCTCGCCGTCGTCGGCGGGACTACCGGCCGTCGCCCCGCACCAGGTCCAGGGCGGTGCGGATGTCCCCCACCTGGCCGATGTGGCGCCACACCTGCGCCGCCTGTGCCACTCGCTCCTTGGGGAGAGAGAGGGAGGCGTTGAACATAAACTTACCCCGCAGGCCCTCTTCGCCCCAGGGGTTTTGCTGGGTGGCGACGATCTGCTCCCAGGGCACCGCCTTGCTGAAGGTGCGCCCATCCTTCAGGCGCACCGTTACCGCCGTGGGCTCCCGCAGACCGCCGGTAGTGGGCGCCCACTTGGGGCGCACGTGGATATGGACCTTCTCCATGGCCTCCTGGAGGGCGGGGTCCTTCACCTTCTCGTCGGTGAAGTGCTCAATGCGGGGGGCGCCCTCCCGGATGGCCAGGGCGGTGTTGTAACGGACGCTGAACTTCCCCTCCAGGCCGGTGGCGGGGCGGTCGTAGAGCATCACCACCGAAAGGTAAGACTGCTCCACATCCACACCGGCGATGTCCTCGTAGCGGATGTTGTGCTCCTTCAGGATGCTGAGGAGGCCGTCAAGCATGCTGTGGTTGCCGTAACAGCAGGGGTATTTTTTGTAGGCGATGAGTTCCTGGACATGGAAGGGATTGCCCAGGCCCCGCACCATGGCCTCGGTGTCGTAGGCGTCTTCGCCGAAGTAGGCGTGGGCCCACCCGGCCCGGCTCTCCAGGAACTGGGAGGAGGCCACCATGCCCTTCTGGGCCAACTGGGCTGCCATCACCCCGTTGCGGGCTGCCAGGCCGGCGTGGAGGGGCTTCACCATGGTGCCGAAGTTCTGGACGATGCCTGCGCCCATAGAGGCGACGATGCCCAGGGCCATCATGGTCTGCTGGGGGTTGAGGCGCAGGAGTTTGGAGGCTGCAGCGGCGGCTGCCATCCCGCCGAAGACGGCGGTGCTGTGGAAGCCCCGCACCATCTGATTGTATCGGCTGCTGCGGTTGAGGGCGTAGCCCACCTCAAAGCCGATGATATACGCCTCAATGATATCCCGACCGGATGCGCCTATCTTCTCGCCGATGGCCAGGGTGGTGGGGAGGAGGACCGTGGTGGGGTGCCCCCAGCCTCCCACATCGTCGTAGTCCAGGGCGTGCCCGCAGGTGCCGTTGATGAGGGCAGCCAGGGCAGGGGAGGTCTTGTAGCCCCCGCCGATAACCGACGCCTCTGGCGTGCCGCCGGCCTCCCGCCCGTAGTCCAGGATGATTTTGCCCACGGGCTGGGCGGCGCCCGCCAGGGTAACGCCTATTTGGTCAAAGATGGCCTCCTCCACTACCCGCACCGCATCGGGGGGGATGGTCTCCAGGGATGTCTCCACAATCCACCGGGCGATACGCTCTTCGGTCTTCCCCATGCCTTATCTCCTTTCCTTATTTTATGCCGAGGGCCGAAAAACACCCTTCTTCCCCTTCCCGGGGAAGCAGTAGATACCCATCGGCGGGGGAGGGTGCCCGGCGCCGGGCTGTGGCTCCCCCTCTAGACCCCTCCTAGGGGAGGGGTGTCTTCACACCTTCCAGATGTAGCCCCCGTCGTGCACCAGGTCGACCTTGTAGATGGCCTCGGCCTTCCAGCCCCTCTCCTGGAGCCACTTCTCCAGGGGGGCCTGCTCCACCCCCTCGCACTCCACCACGATACGGCCGGTGGCCAGGGCGCAGGAGGCACGGAGGATGGTGTGGCGTGGGTCAATGCGCCACTTGCGCACGGCGTTCAGGGCGTCGCGGAACTGGGCTTCGGTGATGCCGGGGGCGTTGACGATGGCGAGGTAGCGTGTCATCTTCACCTACTCCTTTGGCGGGACGAAGGGATAGGGGATGGGTTTACCCCCTCGCAGGGGGAGGACAACGGTGGCCGTGCCCGGCATGCTCTCAATGCCGTCCTGGTTCTTCATGCCGATCTCCAGGTCCACGAACCCCATGCCGTCCTTCACATACTTTTTGACCACCTTGCCCCATACGATGAGGATGTCGCCGGGGACCAGCATGGCACGGTGCTGGAAACTGGCCTTCCAGAACCATCCGTTGGGACGCACCCAGTCCTTCAGGTAGGAGGGGATGATGCTCTGCTTCCAGGAGCCTTG
>BEHZ01000113.1 GCA_002923335.1 bacterium HR23
AAGGCCTGTCCGTTGGTGTCTACCAGAGGTAGGTCAGGGGCAGGGCGTGGCGGGGTGAGGGTAGCGCCGTAGAAGGTGTAGGCGGAGTTCGCCCGTATCTGTAGGGCCATGGCACTGGCCACCCCTCCAAGAACCACCAGGGCAACCACGGCCATGCCCAGAGCCACGCGCCAGCGTCCTGGCACCACGGGAGTCCTCCGTATTTACTCAGTATAGCACACAGGTGCGGGTGGGGGGCCCCGCATACCTTGACACCCTGCCCTACCCTCACTAGGATGGGCCTAGCCGAAACGACGGGCAGGAGGCCGGCATGAGCGCCATCCTGGATGAGTATGTGCGCAAGCACCCAAAGTCGGCCGAGGCGTATCAGCGCTCCAAGGGCATCTTCCCGGGAGGCGTTACCCACGACACCCGTTACCTTACGCCCTTTCCCCTTTTTATGACACACGCTGTTGGCGCCCGCAAGTGGGACCTGGACGGCCACGAGTATGTGGACTATGTGATGGGGCATGGAGCGCTTATCTTGGGTCACGCCCATCCGGCCATTGTGCAGGCAGTTTCCCAGCAGGTGGCTCGGGGCACCCACCTGGGGGGCAACACCCTAGAGGAGATACGCTGGGCGGAGGCTATCAAGCGCCTTATCCCTTCGGCGGAGAAGGTGCGCTTCCACTCCTCGGGCACTGAGGCGACCATGATGGCGGTGCGCCTCGCCCGTGCCTACACCGGCCGGAAACGCCTCATCAAGTTCGCCGACCACTTCCACGGATGGAGCGACCCCCTTCTCCCCGCCTCCGGGACTGCCCCAGGGGGCATCCCCGAGGAGACCTGGGCAACCGTGACGGTGCTCCCCCCGAACGACCTTTCTCTGGTAGAGAAGGCCATCGTGGAGAAGGGCGATGTGGCGGCCATCATCCTTGAGCCCACGGGCGCCCACATGGGCCAATACCCCGTGCGTCCTGACTTCCTCCACGGCTTGCGGCAGGTAACCCGCCGACACGGCGTGGTGCTCATCTTTGACGAGGTGGTAACGGGCTTCCGCACCTCCCGAAACGGGGCGCAAGGGCGCTTCGGGGTTCTCCCCGACCTCACCACCCTGGCCAAAATCGTCGCCGGGGGCTTGCCCGGTGCTGCGGTGGCCGGCCGAGCCGACATCATAGATATGATCCAGCACCGGGGAGACCCGGAGTGGGACAGCCAGAAACGGGTAGGGCATCCCGGCACCTTCAACGCTAACCCCCTCTCGGCATTAGCCGGAGCCACCTGCCTGGAACTGCTGGCGACTCAGCCCATCAACCAGCAGGCAGAGCGCATAGCCGAAAGTCTGAAAAGGGGCATCAACGCCCTGCTCCAGCACATGGAGGTGCCGGGGTGCGCCTTTGGTGTGGGGGCGGTGGTGGAACTCACCTTGGGTGTGCCCCACGACTGCCCCGGCGACTTCTGCTCCCTCCCTTATGAGCAGTTGAAGCAGGCCACCCGCCCTCTCCTGCGCCAGAACCTGCGCCGCGCCATGCTTAACAGCGGTGTGGATCTCATGGGCGGGGGGCGTTTCATCCTCTCCGGCGCCCACACGGAGAGAGATGTGGACGCCACCCTGGAGGCGCTAGAGCGCTCCCTCAAAGCCCTGCGTGCCGAGGGGTTGGTGTAGCCACTCACGCCGGGATAACGGGTAGGACAATGTGGGAAGGCCTCTGGGCATCGTGCCAGAGGGTATTCTCCGCCACGGCCCAGCGCCGTTCCTGCCCCAGCGGGTCGCCGGTGTTGGGATTCACGTCAAAGCGGGGGAAGTTGCTGGACGAGATATCCACCCGTATGCGATGCCCCGCCTTGAAGAGGTTGCTGGTGGGATAGAGGGGAATGGACAACTCATATATCTCCCCGGGACGCAGGAGTTCCCCCGGCCCCGCCTTCCCGTTGCGCCACCGACAGCGCAGGATGGTATCCGTAAGGAGGAGGGCATAGCCCTCGGGATAACTGGCGCTCGGTGGGTAGACATCTATCAGTTTCACCGTTACATCGGTATCCACCGCCGTGGAGGAGAACCACAGACGGGCGGTGATAGGGCCGGTAATCTCCACATCTGTCTCTAACGGGGGCGTCTGAAAGACCAACACATCGGGGCGGGCTGCGAGGGGAAGGTAGGGGGGCTTGCACCCGTAAAACTGGGGGCCGGTGCGCTGGTCAAATCCCCCGGCGGGGGTAATAGGCTCTCGGCGCAGGACACCGGGGATGAGCCGCAGGTCAACGCCTGGGGGCGGAGGCTTCAGGTAGTCCAAGGAGGAGAAGTTGCCCCCGATGGTGGGCACGGGGTCCCGAGGGTCAAAGCGATAGGTGGTGCAGGCCCGCTCCACATCGGGCTTACGAGGGGAAAGGAGCCCGCCGGGGTGGAAGTAAAAGGGCGTGTAGCGGGTGCGGGCAAGGGGCCACTCCTGTTCGCTCCGCCAGCGCCCCCCGTGGAAGAGGCGTCCCTCCCCTGTCTTCACGCCACTCCCCCCGCCCATGACAAAAATCTTCACCGGAGGCTCCTCCTCTACGCCGTTGGGGATGCCCTTCAGCCAACGGTCAAACCAGCGGAGGCGGAACTCCTCGTGGCTGGGCAGAGCGGAATCCGGCCCCAGGTCCACATCCCCGGCGTAGGAGACCTCCAGAGTGCGGTCGCCGTGGGTCCACGGCCCTATGATGACCTTGATGGGGCCCTTCTTAGAGCGGGAGAGGGCTTGGTAGGCCTCTAGGGTGGCCCGTGTATAGGAGTCATACCACCCCCCCGAGAGGTAAACGGGCACATCGGCGAAGGCGTCCAGATACTCCTCAATGGCCAGGCCGGGCTGTTTCCAGAAGTCGTTGTAGTCGCCCTGGGTGTAAAGGGCGAAAAGCCACCGTTCATACGGGGGGACAAGGGCCAGGGGGGAGAGGCCCGGACGCAGGGGCAAATGCTGAAGCCATTCACGAAAGTCGGCTTTGGCCAGGGCGTCGTCAATCCAGGGGTGGCGCTTCAGCGCTTTGTTCTGGTTGATGCTGGCATGCCAGAAGGCCCACGCCATGAAGCGTAGTTCAAAGGCTCCGTTGTGGCGCACGGAGGAGGTCCAGGCGTTCCACCCGCCCATGTTGGGGAGCATACAGGCCAACCCCGGCGGGCGCTGGGTGGCCAGAGCCATCTGCACCCACGCCATGTAGGAGGTGCCGAAGGTGCCTATCTTGCCGTTGCACCAGGGCTGACGCACCAGCCACAACAAGGTGTCGTAGCCATCGGCAGGCTCCTGCGCCAGGAAGAACAACTCCCCCTCGGAGGCGAAGCACCCTCGGCAGTCCTGGAGCACTGCCACATATCCCCGCTGGGCGTAAAAGACCCCGTGGCGTTCCCGCCGATCGGGGTCGCTTTTGTTGTAAGGTGTGCGCTCCAGCACTACGGGCAAAGGGCCGGGCAGTGGCTGGCCGTTGCGGGCGGGGAAGTAGATGTCGCAGGCCAACTTCACCCCGTCACGCATGGGCACCATAACATTCTGGGCCACCACGGCATCATACTGGGGCCGGGACTGCGCCTGGGCCATGCTCTCCTCCGTGGCTGAAAAATGGGAGGCAACGCTACTGTAACAGGTTTGAAAGATGCCGACAACGGGGGTGGCCGTGCTACACTGTGGGTAGGAGGAGCCGCTTTATGCCTGCTCGTATCCTGAACGGTGCCCGCATCGCCGAGGACATCCGCAATGAGGTGGCAGAGGGGGTGCGCCTCTTTCAAGCCGCCCACGGTTTCCCCCCGGGGCTGGCGGCAGTGCTTATCGGCGATAACCCTGCTTCCACGATCTATGTGCGCAATAAACAGAGGGCGTGCCTGGAGGTGGGCATCCTGGCGGAAACCTTCGCCCTGCCCGCCACCACTACAATGGACGAGGCCTTGGCCCTCATCCGACGGCTGAACGAGGACCCCCGTTTCCACGGCATCCTGGTGCAACTCCCCCTTCCGCCCCATCTGGAGGAGCGGAGGGTGCTGGAGGCCATCGACCCTAAGAAGGATGTTGACGGTCTACATCCCTACAATGCGGGGAAGTTGCTGGCGGGCGCCCCGGTCTTTGTCCCCTGCACACCGGCGGGTGTGCAGGAAATCCTGGTGCGGAGCGGTTACAGCCCGGAGGGTCAGCACGTGGTTATCTGCGGGCGGAGTAACATCGTGGGGAAGCCTCTGGCGGTGTTGCTGATGCAGAAAGCCAAGGGGGCCAACGCCACCGTAACCCTCTGCCACACGGGGACCCGGGACCTGCCCAACATCACCCGCCTGGCGGATATCCTGGTGGTGGCCATCGGCCAACCCCGCTTCATCAAGGCCCACATGGTGAAGCCAGGGGCGGTGGTCATAGATGTGGGCATCAACCGCCTGCCGTCCCCCACCCAGCCGGGGCGCACGGTGCTGGTGGGGGATGTGGACTTTGAGGGGGTTGCGGAGAGGGCCGAGGCCATTACGCCGGTGCCCGGGGGTGTTGGCCCTATGACCGTCGCCATGCTCCTGGTGAACACCCTTAAGGCGGCACGCCTGGCTATGCACGGGGAGGTATGAAGCCACATGCCGTCTCTGGAGCCACTGGCTCGCTTGCTGTTACTGACGGGTGTCCTTTTGCTGGTGGTGGGGGGCTTGCTCTTCTTGGCATCCAAGGGGGGCCTACCCCTTATCGGACGCCTTCCGGGGGACATCCTTGTCCAGAAGGGGAAGGTTACCTTCTACTTCCCGCTGGCCACCTCTCTGCTCCTCAGCCTCCTCCTTACCTTTATCCTGACCCTGCTGTTTCGCCTGGCCCGCTAATGCGCACCAGCGAGTTTGACTATCATCTCCCCCCGCACCTCATCGCCCAGGAGCCCGTTGACCCACGGGACCACTCTCGGCTGATGGTAGTGGAGCGGGATAGCGGGGTCATTGGCCATCGCCGATACTTCTCTGAGATCGTGGAGGAACTGGCTCCTGGAGACCTGTTGGTGTTCAACGACACCCGTGTTCTGCCAGCCCGCCTGCGTGGGCGGAGGGCAGATACCGGCGGGGCGGTGGAACTGCTCCTGCTCCAGCGGCTTGGGCCGGGGCGCTGGCGCGCCATCGGACGGCCTGGCAGGCGCCTACGGCCGGGGGTGCTGCTCCTCTTCGGCAATGACCCTCTCCGGGTGCAGGCGAGGGTGGCGGCCGACCTGGGCGAGGGGGTTCGGGAGGTGCTCCTGGAGGGGGAAGAGCATCTGGAGCAGGTGGGCGAGGTGCCCCTTCCACCCTATATCCACAAGCCGTTGGCCGACCCAGAGCGGTATCAGACGGTCTTTGCCCGCCAGCCGGGGAGCGTGGCAGCGCCCACCGCATCCCTGCACTTTACGCCAGCCCTCCTGGAGCGCCTGCGGAACCAGGGGGTAAGGATGGCCTTCCTGACTCTCCACATCGGGCTGGATACCTTCCGTTCGGTGCGGACCGAAGACCCCCGAGAGCACAAACTCCATGGAGAGCCTTTTACCTTACCCCTGGAGACGGCGCAGGCCATAGGGGAAACCCGTGCCCAGGGCAAGCGGGTGGTGGCGGTGGGCACGACGGTGGTGCGGGTGCTGGAGCATGTGGCCACCTACTACCGCCAGGTGCGTCCG
>BEHZ01000114.1 GCA_002923335.1 bacterium HR23
ATGGCCCTCTCGCCGGTTACCCGTGTCGGAAGACCATCGGCAGGCGCCGAGGAAGCGCCCTGGCCGTCTTACCTGATGTGCAAATGGTCGTTGAGTATCCTGCTGGCCTTGCTCCAGGGACAGCAGCGCCCTTCAACGCTGTTGAGGAGCATCCCCGGCCTCACCCGCAAGGTGCTGTATGAGCGCCTGCGGACGCTGCAGGGGGACGGCCTGGTAGAGGCGGTGGCGTGGGAGGGGTATCCCCTGCGGGTGGAGTATCGCCTTACCCCGAGGGGGGTGGCCCTTCGGCCGGTGGTGGAGGCCCTCCTGGGCAATGGGGTCTCCCCCTTGGTGGTGGGGGAGGTGCTGAAGTGCAAGTGGATGCGGGACATCCTCCTGCAGTTGCGGGCGCGACCTCATCGCCCCAGCGAACTGAAGAAGGCACTAGGGGGTATTAGCAACAAGGTGCTGGCCCAGCGTCTGGCCAAACTGGAGGCCCTGGGCCTGGTGCAGAGACAGGTAGAAGCGGAGCGGGGCCTCAGGGTGCGCTACGCTCTCACACCCCAGGCCCAAGGGTGGCCGGCCCTGAAAACCCTCCTCCTACCCTCTACGGGGTGAGGGTAACCCCCTCCCCTTCCACCACCTCCCCTATGGTCACCGCCTCGGGCACCGCCCGACAGGCCGCCGCCACCGCCTCGGGGGCAACCGCCACCACCATCCCAACCCCCATGTTGAACACCCGGAACATCTCCCCCTCCTCCACCTGGCCAGCCTGCTGGATAAGGCGAAAGAGGGGAGGCACCTCCCACGCCCCCAGACGAAAGCGTGCCCCCAACCCCGGCGGAAGGATGCGGGGCACGTTCTCTATAAGCCCTCCGCCGGTAATGTGGGCCATGCCCTTGGCGTAGGGGAGGAGGGGCACCAGCAGGGGATAGTAGGGTCGGTGGGGGATAAGAAGGGCCTCCCCCAGGGTGGTGCCCAGGGCAGGGATATAGCGCTCCAGAACAGACGGCTGGGCGTCAATACGGAAGACGGAGCGCACCAGGGAGTAGCCGTTGGTGTGCAGTCCGCTGGAGGGCACCCCCAGGAGCACATCCCCCTTGCGGATGCCCTGGCCGGTGAGGAGGGCGTCCCGTTCCACCGCCCCCACAATGAAACCCACCAGGTCAAAGTCGTCCCCTTGGTAGACCCCGGGCATCTCAGCCGTCTCTCCGCCGATAAGGGCACACCCCACCGAACGACACGCCTGGGCCATCCCACGGACGATGGCCTCCACCCGCTCCGGCACCAGACGGCCGAAGGCCATATAGTCCAGGAAGAAGAGGGGGCGCGCACCGCAGGTGAAGATGTCGTTGACACAGTGGTTCACCACGTCCTGGCCCACGCCCTCGTAGCGCCCCAGAAGGGCGGCGATCTTCAGTTTGGTGCCCACGCCGTCGGTGTGGGCCACCAGCACCGGGTCCCGGAAGCCCTGCACCTGGAAGAAGCCCCCGAAGAAGCCGATGTCGCCCAGGACGCCGGGCGTGAAGGTGGTGCGGGCCAGGAGGCGGATGCGCTCCTTGGCCAGGGAGGCCCGGTCCCTGTCCACCCCAGCGGATTTGTAAGTGGAGGGAGGCACCTAGGCCTCCTGGGGAGGCTTTTCCTTCACCTCAATGCGCCGGCGCTCCGGGGCCGCCTGCTCCCTCTCGGCCGCCTCTATCTCCTCAATGGCCCTGTCCAGGAGGGCGCGCAGGCCCAGGAGGAACTCCCGTCCCGCCGCCCGCAGGTGGGCACGGGATTGAGCAGGCACTACCTCCCGCAGCCGGCGGGGGCGGAAGCGCAGCACCACCTCTCCCCCAGGGCCCACATGGACCTCCACAACACGCTCGCTCATGTCCCCTCCTTTCCGTTACGGCGTCGGGGGCCTGGGGTGGCAGAAAAGGAGCGCCCCTGGAAGCGGATGCGCAGGGTATTCCCGTCCAAGACAGCGTCTTTCACCCCCAGGCCCACCAGCAAACGGGGCAGGAAAACGGTTCGGCGGTAGGAGCCTACCTGCACCACCAACTCCTCCACACTGCTCTGGAAGAGGGAGACCTCCCCCCGTGCGGTGAAGGGGAGTTTCAGCAGGAGCAGGTGGTCCTCCCCCTCTCGGCGAATTTCCTGGGGGTTGCCCAGGTGGAAGATGCGGGTGGGGTCCTCCTCTTTGAAGAGCACACGGGCCATCTCCCGCAGGGCGTCCAGGCCCACGACCTCCTGGCTAAAAAGGGGGACGGTGCGGATAGGCACAGGGGAGAAGGCCTCCTGGATCATCTGGAAGTATTTGGCCTGGCTGGCCCGCCAGGTCTGGAAGTAGGGGTCGGTAACATCGGGGGGGATAAGGCGGTTACACACCACCAGGTCCACATTGTAGCCGTAGAGGTTCAGGTAGGTGAAGGAACGCTGGGCCTCCTTCACCACCATCTTCTCGGCGTTGACCACCAGACGCACCGAGGCGTGGGCGTGGTCGGTGAGGAGGGCCTGCATGGTCTCCAGTTGCTGGTAAAGGCTTTCAATGCTGGCGAAGACCGGTTCGCCGGGGACGGGCAGGCCCAGAGTAACCCGTGCCAGGGGGCCGAGGGTCTGGGCGGTGCGCTTGCCGATAGGGAAGAGACGGCGCATATACCAGCGGGCCATGTCGGGGAAACTGAGCAGGCGCATGGTCTCACCGGTGGGGGCGCAGTCCACCACCAGCACATCGCACGCCCCCGATTGGGCGTGGCGGGTAATGTAAAGGAGGCCCACCAGTTCATCCATGCCCGGCAGGATGGCCACCTCCTCCGCCACCACCTCATCTACCCCCTGCCACTGGAGCAGGGAGGTGAGCCACTCCCGCACGGTGCTCCAGTAGCGCTCCAGTTCCTTCAGCACATCGATCTCCTGCCCCCACAGGTTGGGGGTAATGGGGGTAGGGTCTGCCCCCAGGGGGCGGTCGAAGGAATCCGAAAGGGAGTGGGCGATGTCGGTGCTCATCACAATGGTCTTGTAGCCCAGGTCGGCGCAGCGGAGGGCAGTGGCAGCGGCGATGCTGGTCTTCCCCACGCCCCCTTTGCCGGTATACAGGATAGTGCGCATGGCGCTCCTAAACATCCAGGTTGCGCACCTGACGGGCGTAGGCGAAGATGAAGGTCTTGCGGGGCTCCACCTGGTCACCCATCAGGATGGTGAAGAGTTCATCGGCACGGCGGGCGTCTTCCAGGGTAACCTGGAGGATAGAGCGGGTGGCGGGGTTGAGGGTAGTCTCCCACAGTTGCTCGGGGTTCATCTCCCCCAGGCCCTTGTAGCGCTGGATTACGACCCCCTTGCCCTTGTCCAGACGCTTCAAGATGGCGTCCTTCTGGGCCTCCGTGTAGGCGTATTCCACCTGCTTGCCCACCTGGATGCGGTAGAGGGGGGGCTGGGCGATGTAGAGGTGGCCGTTAGTAATAAGGGGGCGCATATTGCGGAAGAAGAAGGTCAACAGCAGGGTGCGGATATGGCTCCCATCCACATCCGCATCGGTCATGATGATAATGCGGTGGTAGCGCAGTTTGGAGAGGTTGATGTCCTCGCCCATCCCCACACCCAGAGCGGACACCAGCGCCCGAATCTCCTCGTGGGAGAGGACCTTATCGGGGCGGGCCTTCTCCACATTGAGGATTTTGCCCTTGAGGGGAAGGATGGCCTGAAAGCGCCGGTCCCGCCCCATCTTGGCGGAGCCCCCTGCCGACTCCCCCTCCACGATGAAGAGTTCACAAAGGGCGGGGTCTCGCTCGGAGCAATCGGCCAGTTTGCCGGGGAGGGAAGTGCCGTCCAGGGCGTTCTTGCGGAGAACCATCTCCCGTGCACGGCGGGCGGCTTCACGGGCACGGGCAGCGGTAAGGCACTTGCCCACGATGCGACTGGCCTCGGCGGGGTGGTCCTCCAGGTAAATGGCGAGGGCCTCCCCCACCACCGAGTCCACGATGCCTTTCACCTCGGGGTTGCCCAGTTTCGTCTTGGTCTGCCCCTCAAACTGGGGGTTCAGGAGACGCACTGCGAGGACGGCGGTCAGCCACTCGCGCACATCCTCCCCTTGTAGGTTGGGCTGGTCGTCCTTCAGGAGTTTCTGCTTGCGGGCGTAGTCGTTGAGGACGCGGGTCAGGGCGGAGCGGAGGCCGGTGAGGTGGGTGCCCCCCTCCGGGGTGGGGATGCAGTTGGCGAAGGTGAAGATGGCCTCGCTCACTTCATCGGTGTATTGGAGGGCGCAATCCACCTGCACCCCCTCCACGGTGCGGGAGAGGGAGAGAACGGGGTGCAAGGGCTGGCGGGTGCGGTTGTAATGGGCCACCATGCTGGCCACCCCACCCTCAAAGTAGAAGGTCCTCTCCTCTCCGGTGCGCAGGTCGGCCAAGGTGATCTCCAGACCGGGCACCAGGTAGGCCACCTCCCGGAAGCGCTCCGCCAGGGTGGCGAAATCGTAGTCCGCCTTCCCGAAAACTTCCGGGTCGGGGAGGAAGGCAACGGTGGTGCCGGTGCCCTCGGCGGTGCCCAGGTCCTGAACGGTGCCGGTGGGGCGCCCCTGGCGGAACTCCTGGCGGTAGAGGCGTCCGTTGCGCCGAACCTCCACCCGGAACCACTGGGAGAGGAAGTTGACCACCGAGGCGCCAACGCCGTGCAACCCTCCGGCCACTTTGTAGGCGCCGTTGCCGAACTTGGCCCCGGCGTGGAGGGTGGTCATCACCGTCTCCAGGGCAGACTTGCCTGTTACAGGGTGGGTTTCCACGGGGATGCCCCGGCCGTTGTCCTCCACCTGCACCGAGCCGTCCTCCCGCAGGGTAACCACGATGCGGTTGCAGTAGCCCGCCAGGGCCTCGTCCACAGCGTTGTCCACAATTTCGTAGACCAGGTGGTGGAGGCCCCGCTGGTCGGTGCTCCCAATATACATCCCGGGGCGTCGGCGCACCGCCTCCAGCCCCTCCAGCACCTGGATGGACTCCGCCGTGTATTCCTGCACGCCTGCCACCTTGTCCTTCAGGTCTACCATATCTACTTCCCTCCGTGCGGGCGATGCCTTCACACCCTCTTGCCCACGGGGATACGTTTCCCCAGGCCCACACTTACGCCGGGGCTGAAAGCCGACCCGCCCTTTCCTTGTAGAAGACCATCCCCGCTGCAGTGATGCCGGTAACCAGGAAGGCGTAAAGGGCGCTGGTGAGCAGGGCGCCGGGGAGGCTCCCCGCAAACCGCTCCAGCAGAAGACGCATGCCCAGAGAGAGGATGGTGGTCAACAGCCAGAAGCGCAAGCACGCCCAGAAGTGGGCATACACCACCTGCACACTGCGGAGCATCGCCCGTGCCGGCCCCACCTCCTCCACAAAGATGGCCTCCTCTACCAGGAACAGATAGAACAGGACGAGGAAGGCCAACCCAACCACCAATCCCGCCAACAGGGACGCCAGCACCCCGCTGAGGAGCAGGGCGACCGCCACCAGCACGCCCGCCACTCCCAGGCCCACCCCCCCGAGCGCCCCCAACAGCAGGCGATACCCCACCAGGG
>BEHZ01000115.1 GCA_002923335.1 bacterium HR23
AGATCGGCCGTCAGGCGCGCCCGCACCAGGGCCAGCGCCTCCGGGGCCAGCACCGCCCCCTGCCCCCAGCGCTCCACCTCCACCCACGCCTCCCCAGGGGTAGGACGGGGCAGGGAAAGGGCCTTCAGCCCCCGCTCCGAGGCGACCGCCGCTACCCACCCCCACACCGTCGGGAAGAGAGCAAACGCCAGGGCCATCTTTTCACCTCCGTAACACCTTGCGCCACATGGCACGCCGGACATGCCTCCACGCCCTCCGCAGCCGCTCCTGCTCCGCCGGTAGCAGGCCCTTCCGCCCATACCGGGAGCGGGCAAAGGCGTCGGCGATGAGGGCAATGTCTCCCTCTGCCTCGGGGGCGAGGTGCCCCAGACGCCGGGCAAACTCCGCAGGGGTCTGGTAGGGCTCCAAGGGCACCCCCGCCCACGCCCCCAGCAAAGCCATCCGCCGGAAGATATCCTCTGCCCGCACCACCCCCGCCATACTGCGCTGGTAGAGAAGCCATAGCACCAGAGCCATACCCATCAGGGTGCCCACACCCACCAGCAGGGACACGCTCCAGGGCCGTCCAAGGGCTCCACCCCCGCCCTGAGGGCCCACCGCCTCGCCCAGGAAGACATCGTCCTCCGGCAGGAACTCGTCCTCAAGGGGTGCGACGGCGATGTCCCCCTCTCCAGCGCCCACCGCCGGCAGGGGCCCACGCGGGGGAGGCTGGTAGCCGGGGGTCGGCTCAAAGTCTATCCACCCGTAGCCGGGGAAATACACCTGCGTCCAGGCGTGGCTGTCCTTATCCCGCACCACGAAGACCTTCTTCTCCTGGTCCAGGGTGCCGGGGGCATAGCCCGCCACCACCCGCGCCGGAACCCCCACCGCCCGCAGGAGCACCGCCATGGCAGAGGCAAAGTATTCGCTGTAGCCCTTCTTGGACACGAAGAGGAAGTAGTCTATTCCATCCGCCCCAAAGGGGGGAGCCTCAATAGTCAATGAGTAGGTATAGGAGGCCCGCAGATACTCCTGCACCGCCAGGGCCTTATCGTAGGGGTTGGGAGCGTCCCGGGTCAACTGCTCGGCCAGTTCCCGCACCCGTGTAGGCAGGGTGTCGGGGAGTTGCAGGTAGCGGTCCGTTACCCAGGAGGGGTAGTCGGTGCCCGCCTGGCGCAGGTCCTCCTCCGTGGCGATGGAGACGGCGGAGTTGACCTGATACTTGAAGCCGGCCGAGAGGCGGTCCCTGGCCCGCAACGCCACAATATCCGGCGGGGCGGGGTGCCGACGGGTTACCACCAGCCCCCGCAACACATCCAGGCGCAACAGGGCCTGCTCCAGGGCCGGCCGATACCCCTCCCCCGGGGGGACCTCCACCTCCCGCCGCCCCCCCGGGCCCCCGCCCAGGATAAGACGGCTCACCAGCACATCCCCCGGCAGGGCGTTCAGGAGAGTGTCCACCGGGTCCTCTTGCAGACGGGCGAAGCGCAGACGCATCAGGCGCTCCCGGGCCTCCTGCAAGTCGGGAGGCAGGTCAGGCTGGCGCAGGCCTTCGGAGAGGAGGAGGGTAAAACTCTTGGGCGCCGCTACCTCCACCTGGAGGGGCAGGCTGGCCTGCAAGGGCACCTCGGTGGCGAAGAGGTCGCTGGCGGGGAAGGCCAGAGTGATCTCCTGCGTCATCTCCTGGCGGGACCGATAGGTCTCGGGCACGGCGTCCGGGGAGACCCACCCCAGGTCGTGGGTCTCGGTGGTCTCCGTGAGCCACCCCTGGGGGGTGTAAAAGGTATAAATCCGCGCCACCCAGTAGGAAGGGCGCAGGGTAGAGGCGTAGAAAATGGGCTCTTCACTGAGGGTAATGGCCCCCTGGAAGGGGAGCACCAGCCCAAAGGTGCGAAAGGGGATGGCCTTGCGGGCCGGCAGGCCCGAAAACATGCGGTTGAACTCGCTCTCCAGGCGGTCAACGGGGGCACGCACCTCGTCCCACGCACGGCGCAGGGGGGTGGCGATGGGCGCTTTCAGGGGCAGGGTGGCAGTTACGATGAGCACCAGCACCGTGAGCCACAGGGCGTCGTTCAGGGCCAGCCACTCCTGCGCCGGCGAGACCTGCACCCCCACTTGCCCCCACCTCTCCCGCTGGCGCACCACGTGCAGGCGTGCCGATAAGAGCATGGCGAAGAACAGGTAGATGTAGAAGTAAACGAAAAACTCCGAAGGCAGATAACTGAGGTTGGTGAGGAGGGCCAGGGCACTGGGGAGCACCGCCACCCAGATATTGCGCAGGCGAAACGCCCCCCACGCGCTCACCCACGCCACCACCCATCCCACCGCCGTGAGGGCCACGGCGAAGGGGAGGGTATCGGTGCTAATGCCCCCGGTGCGGAAGGCCTTCCAGAAGGCAGTCAGGCGCAGGTTCACCTCCGCCACCTGGGACGGAAGGCCGCGGGCATCCGTTAGGGTGCCCGCCAGCCAGTAGGTGATGCCCACCCCCAGCAGAAGGCCCACCGGCTGAAGGAGCCACCCGTTCACCCGCACCCGCTCCAGAAGCCAGGCCGACACCACCGCCAGCACCACCACCAGGGCCAGGTTCGGGGTATCAGCCCAGCGGGCACGGTCCACGCTCCACACCACGGCCAGCAGGGATAAGAGCACCAGCACAGCGGTAACCCAGCCGGTGCGTGGAGCAACGGCGTGGTAAATCTGCTCCGCCCTCTTTGCCCACCATGGGCGGGCAACCGCTATCTCGCCTCCAGCAACACTCATACCATCCCCCGCTCGTGTCGTCGTGCGCCGGCGTAGGCAAGCGCGCCCGTGGGGCGGGCCAGCGCCTGGGCCAGAAGGTCGCCCCGATGCACCCGGTAGGTGGGCACCCCCAGCATCCCCAACCGCTCCAGCACCCCCTCGGCCCCCTCCCCCCGGCCGAAGGAGCGCGGCTCCAGGAGGATGGCCACCACCCGCACCCCCCGGCGCAGCAGGGGGTCCAGGGCCAGGGGCCACGCCTCATCCCCCGAGGGGGTAATGACCACCAGACTACTCATGTGGGAGAAGCGCCCCCCCTCCTGCTGGAGCACCTGGTCCAGGGGAGTATCCCCGCCGGCCTGCACCGTGGCGAGTTCCTCCAGGATGCGCAAGAGATGCCCCGCCCCCCGCTTGGGCGGCACCACCGCCGGCCGGTCCCCGTAGGCCAGCAGGCCAACAGGGAGTTCCGCATCCAGATACTTGTGAGCCACCGAGGCGGCGATGGTGGCCGCCCATTCATCGGTGGCGTCTCGCTCCTGGCCGGCCTGCACCTCCTTATGCATATCCGCCAGTATCCACAAATCCCCGCCCAGGCCCTGGTCAAACTCCTTGACCATCAGCCGCCCCAGGCGGGCGGTGGTCAGCCAGTGGACACGGGCCAGGCTGTCGCCGTAGGCGTATTCCCGCACCGCTGCTGCGTGGGGGGTGAGGGCCTGGCTTCGCTGACGCAAGGGGCCTTCCCCCGGCAGGTCGGCCGCCAGCACCCGGAAGTAGGGGATGGGCACCACGGCGGGATATACCAGGAGGGTCTCCTCGGCCAGAAAGGAACGGCGGAAGGTGAAGAGGCCGAAGGGGTCGCTGGCCCGCACCTCCACCGGCCCCAGGCGGTAGAGGCCCCGTCGGGTCGGTGTGGTGACGGTGCGCCAGGAACGGAAGCCGCGGGCCGGCAAACTGATGGCCATTCCGCCCCCGTGTCGGGGCAGGTCCGAGCGCTCCCGCACCTCCAGCCATCCCTTGGGCAGGGGCCAGCCATTGTAGACCGAGATGCGCTCTTCCAACGGCTCCCCCACCTGCACACGGGTGGCACGGCGTCGGACCTCCACCCGCAGGCCCCGCACCCCCATCCACGCCCACACCAGCCCAATCCCCAACACCAGGGCCATGGCATACGCCAGCCGGTAGAACAGAGGGAAGCCGGTAGCCAGCCCGAAGAGGAGGGCTATCCCCGTAAGGGCCAACCCTACCAGCGCCCTGCGCACAACGCCTCCTTCCCTGCCTGTGCCTGGCCCACTGTCCTCTGGGGAGGTGCCCTCCACAGGGCGCTACGCCATGCCCCGCACCCCCGGCACCGGCACCTGCTCCAGGATGTCCTCCACGACCTTGCGCCCATCCAGGCCCCGCATGCGTGCCTGGGGAGCAACGATAATGCGGTGGGACAGGGCGGGCTGGGCCAGTTCCTTCACATCATCGGGGAGCACATAGTCCCGCCCCCGAATAAAGGCCAGGGCCTGGGCGGCGCGGAAGAGGGTCAGGGACGCCCGAGGGGATGCCCCCAGGCTCACCTCGGGGGACTTACGGGTCGCCTCTACCAGGGAGACGATATAGCGCTTGATGAGGGCGTCTACATACACCCCCTTCACTGCCTCCTGGGCACGCACGATCTCCTCGGGGTCGGTAACGGGGCCGATGGTCTCAATGGGGTGCACCTGCACCTGGCGCTCAATAATGGCGATCTCCTCTTCAAAGGAGGGGTAGCCCAGGGTAATGCGCAGGAGGAAGCGGTCCAACTGGGCCTCGGGAAGGGGAAAGGTGCCCTCGTATTCAATGGGGTTCTGGGTAGCCAGAACCATGAAGGGGCGGGGCAAGGTGTGGGTAACCCCCTCCACGGTTACCTGGCGTTCCTCCATGGCCTCCAGGAGGGCCGACTGGGTCTTGGGCGTGGCACGGTTGATCTCGTCCGCCAGCACCACCTGGGCCATAATGGGGCCGGGGCGGAACTCAAAGGTGCCCGTGCGCTGATTATACACCGACACGCCCGTGACATCGGTGGGCAGGAGGTCAGGAGTGAACTGGATGCGCTTGAAGGTGCACCCAGCCGATTTGGCCAGGCTCCGTGCCAGCATGGTCTTGCCCACGCCGGGCACATCCTCTATCAGGGCGTGGCCGTTGCACAGCAGGGCGATAACCGTCTGCTCCACGGCCCGATCCTTGCCCACAATGACCTTCTTCATGTTCTCAACGATCCTGCGGGGGACCTCCTGGACGGCAACGGCGGTAGTCAACGCATCCTCCTCATCCTGCCCCAAGCGCAACAGCCTCCCCCTGGGGCGTGGTGCCTTTAGTATAGCACAGAGGCGCCTCTGCAAGGCCCCTTCCCCACCCGTTCCCTGCCCCCAGGGGGCCAAACGGTTGACAAGGCCCCCCTTTCCCTGCACAATCTCCCCAGGAGGGCACTATGGCGACACAAGGCTTTGCACGGCCCGACCTGCTGGTGGAGCCGTCCTGGCTCCAGACGCACCTGGATGACCCCTCCCTGCGCATCGTGGACTGCGACCCCCGAGACGCCTACTTCCGCATCCACATCCCAGGGGCGGTGTGCGTCCCCGACAACTACTTCAAAGACCCCAACCACCGCC
>BEHZ01000116.1 GCA_002923335.1 bacterium HR23
CCAGGAGCCTTGCACCAGGACGCCGGGGAGTTTGTCGTGGTTGGTGGCGAAGGCCAGGTCGTAGTGGATGCGGTGCCAGTTCTCAATGGCCGCGCTCCACCGGAAGAGGTGGGTGGGGGTCATGGGGCCGTAGATATACTTGGGCAGTTCCTCCCCTTCGGTAACATCCTCAAAGTAGCGCTGTTTCTGGTTGCGGAGTTGCTCCACAGTGGGCTTTTCGTTGTGCTTCAACATCTCCTGAGGAGGCAACTTGAGGAGTTCTTCCAGCGGGAGAGCCATGCCTAACCTCCTGCAAACCCTTTCGTGCGGTGGTTACCGGCGGATAGAAGCGGCTCGGGTAATGCAGAGGAGTTCCCCCTTCTGGTTCCAGAAGCGGGTCTCCGTTATCACGGTAAGGAAGGGGGTGCCGTCCCGTCCTATGTGGCCCTGGATGTCCTTATAACTGCTCTGGTAGCGGATGCGGTCGCCGATGCTGGGGAACTTGTAGACCTCGATGTCGTTGCCGGCGTTGAGGATGCGCACCAGTTTGGTGGGGATAGGGGGAAGCCCGCCCCGCTGGCGCACGCCCCCGATGCCGTCGGACATGGGGTTCTCCCGGAAGGCGCGGGTGATGGGGTCCTCTTCGCCCGGGGGGAGCCGGCTGGGCATATAACTGACCATAATGGGAGGGGTGATGCGCTCACCGTAACGGCTCTTTCTAGCATACTCCTCATCCCAGTAGAGAGGGTCGGGGTCCATAATGGCCTGGATAAAACGGCGGAGGTATTCCTCGTCCACCGTGCCCCAGCACTCCACCATCTCCCCCTTCACTCCAATCATGGCCTTGACTTCTGGGGTCAACACCGATTCCAGAGCGGACTGGGTCATACATACACCTCCAAATGGCCTCTCCTGCGTTGGTAACCTGCTGGGCGCAAGCCCGCTACCGTTATACCCCCCCACCTACTCTCTGTCAAGGGGGGCCGGGTTTTGGCGCATCGCTTACCCAACCGGAAAGGGCGCCCCCCTTGCCGAGGGATACCCTGTGCCTATGGGGGCGACAAAAAGGGGGAGGGGTGGGCACTGTTGCCCACCCCTCCCTGTGCATCGGCCCGGCGGGGGTTCCGCCGGCTCTTTGCCCCCTCTTAGCGAGGGGAGAGGGCCAGGAGGTCTATCTCGTGGTAGTCGGGGGTGGTGAAGATGGCCAACTCGCCGTCGGCAATGGCGGCCACCTTATGGCCGAAGGGGAGGGGCCGGCCCAGCAGTTCCTGGGCCAGGCTGGAGGGCAGGGCCACGCCCCCCTTCAGCGCCTTCTCTTCTACCACTACCTTGTGCTCCTTCCTCCACAGCACCATATCTCGCCTCCTTCCCGCCCCTGGGGGCGGGGTGAGGCCCCTTGGGGGCCTGTCCATGACCACAGTAAGGGAAAGGGACGATTTTCGTCAAGTTCCAGAAGTCATACCCATGAGGCCCAGATAAATGCGCCGAAAATCGTCTTCTTTTCCGGGGGCGCCCGGGCAGGGTCTCCCGCCACAGAAAATGACGAAAACCGCAAGATATTCCCCGCCCATCACTCTCCTCCCCTTTTCACCGGCGGGAGGCCCCTGCCACGGGAGACGCCCCGCCTCGGACTCCTTAGATGTGGTAAGATACTACCAGTCCACTGCCAGGCGAGGTGTCTATGCCCCGAGACGCCCTCTCCGATGTGTGGGTGGTGGAGGTGGGGAGTGGGGTTGCCCCCGCCTACTGCGGACGCCTTTTGGCCGACCAAGGAGCACGGGTTACCCTGGTGGAGCCTCCCGCTGGTTCCCCCCTGCGTCGGGAAGGCCCCTTCCCCCGCCAGTCGCCCCACCACGAAGCCGGCGGCCTCTTCCTCTACCTCTCGGCCGGTAAGGAGAGCGTCACCATTAATCTGCACACCTCTACCGGGCGTGCCCTCTTCCTGCGCCTGCTGGAGCGGGTGGATGTGCTGGTGGAGGACTTCCCCCCGGGGGCGCTGGAGCGCCTCGGCCTTTCTCCCCCCTCTCTGCACAGGGCCTTCCCCCGTCTGGTGCACCTCTCCCTCACGTGGTTTGGCCACACTGGCCCTTATGCCCACTACCAGGGGTGCGACCTGGTGGCCTACGCCGTGAGCGGATACGCCTACCTTACCGGCAACCCCGACAAGCCCCCTCTCAAGGCCGGGGGACGCCAGACCGAGTATCAGGCGGGAGTGAATGGGGCGATGGCGGTGCTCTCCGCCCTCCTGGCGCGGGATGCCACAGGCCGGGGCCAGTGGCTGGACCTTTCCGTTGTGGAGGCCACCGCCCATACTTTTGACGGGGTAACCGTCTTCCACATGGCCCAGCGGGGCATCCTCCCCCGGCGCAACGGCACCCGTCTCATTCAGCGGGAACCCCACACCGCCTACCCCTCCACCCTCCTTCCTGTCAAGGGCGGGTGGGTGCACGCCCACTGGTCCCCCCAGAACCCGGAGGGGCTTGCCCTGCTGGCCAACAACCCCCGTCTGGCCGACCCGGAGGTGCTGGCGACCCCCATGGGCCACGCCGACGAGATTGACGCCCTGCTGCGAGAGGGGCTGAAGGACCGCACCCCCCAGGAGGTCATGGAGCAGGCCCAGGAACTGCGCATCCCCTTCACCGTGGTGCAGGATGTGGCCCAGGTGCTCCACGACCCCCAGAACCAGGCCATGGGCTTCTTCCCTCCGGTGGAGCACCCCGTGGCCGGGCGGTGGCGCATCCCTGCCTCCCCCATCCATTGGGACGACGAGCCTTACCAACCCCGCCGTGCCCCTTTGCTGGGGGAGCACAACCGCCAGGTCTTCTGCCAGGAGTTGGGCCTCACCCCGGAGGACCTGGTGCGTCTGCGGGCCGGAGGTGTGCTGTGAGCCTCCCCCTGGAGGGCATCCGCATCGTGGACCTGACCCTGGTCATCGCCGGGCCGGTGGCCACCCGGGTGCTCTCGGCCCTGGGCGCCCAAGTTATCAAGGTGGAAGCCCCCTGGGGGCGCACCATCGGGCGTGTCCACTCCCTCCCCAGCCAGCCGGGAGCCAGCCGTCCTTACAATGCCAACCCCGCCTTCAACGAGGTGAACCGGGGCAAGTGGAGCATCGCCCTCAACCTCCAGCACCCCCTGGGCAAAGACGCCTTCCTACGCCTGGTCTCGGTCAGTGATGTGGTCATTGAAAACTTCAGCCCCCGGGTTCTCCCCAACCTGGGGCTGGATTACCCCGTTTTGCGCCAACATCGCCCCGATATTATCCTGGTCTCTATGCCGGCCCTGGGGCACAAAGGCCCCTGGCGTAACTACATCTCCTTCGGGCCGGGGACCGACGCCCTGGGGGGCCTCTCCTCCATCACCGGTTACGAAGGGGGGCCGCCCCACAAGCCGGGCAACTACTACGCCGACCAGAACGCCGCCTACCATACCGCCTTTGCGGTGCTCACCGCGCTGTATAGGCGGCGGCGCACAGGGCGGGGCGCCCATCTCCGCATCGCTCTGCGGGAGGCCACCCAGGCGGTCATAGGCGAATACTTCCTGGAGACTCAAATGACGGGGTGCATCCCCACCCGTATGGGTAACCGCCATCCCTGGATGGCCCCCCACGGCATCTACCCCTGTCGCGGCGACGACGCCTGGGTTGCCATCGCCTGTGCCACCGACCAGCACTTCCGCGCCCTCTGTGCGGTTATCGGACGTCCCGACCTGGCCTCGGACCCCCGTTTCGTTGACAGCCTCTCCCGGAAGCACAACGAGGCCCAGTTGGACGAGCCGATGAGCGCCTGGACCCGCCTGCACACGCCCAAAGAGGCCATGCACATCTTGCAGCAGGCAGGGGTGCCGGCGGGGGCGGTGTTCACCGTTCCCCAAATGCTGGAGGACCCCCACTGGCGGGCGCTGGGCTTTATCAGGGAGGTGGCGCACCCCGAAATGGGGAAGGCTTTGCACCCCGGCCTGCCCTGGCGGGCCAGCGGGCTAGCGCCGCGTCAGGATGCCCCTGCGCCTCTGTTTGCCGAGCACCACCGGACGGTGCTCCACGACCTCCTGGGCCTGCCCGCCGAGGTGGTGGCCCAAATGGAGGCAGAGAAGGTCGCCCCCCTGGAGCCGGTGGGCGATGGATAAGGCCCCTACCCCCACGCCTGGTGCGATAACAGCGCGATGCCCAAGACCCGGTGCGAAGGAGGTGAGCATGTCCCGCCACCTGCGTGATAAATACTGCATTGTAGGCGCAGCCACCACCCGTTTCGGCAAGATACCCGGCGTCAGCGCCCTGGGGTGGACGGTGGAGGCGGCGCGTCTGGCCCTGGAGGACGCCGGTATAGACAAGTCGGAAGTGGATGCGGTGCTGTGCAAGTATCCTCCCACGGGCTTCCAGAGTCTGTGGGCCCACAAGGTTGCCCAGGCTCTGGGTATTCAGCCCCCCGTGTGCGCTACCATTGACCAGGCTGGGGCCACCAACATCGGCCTGGTGCACTACGCCATGCTGATGATAGAGGCGGGGCTATGCCATGTGGCCCTTTGTTGCTATGGGGATAACCCCGCCAGCGGTCCCCCCGGCACCTACGCCCGTGCACGGGGGATTGAGGCGGCCATGGGCTGGTTCGGGGTGATCCCCGGCTACGCTATGATCGCCCAGCGCCATATGATAGAGTTTGGCACCACCCACGAGCACCTGGCGGCGGTGGCCATCTCCAACCGCAAGTGGGCCTCCATGAACCCCAACGCCCACATGCGGGAACCCATCACCTTGGAGGATTACCATAACTCCCGCTGGGTGTGCTGGCCTTTCCACCTGCTAGACTGCACCCTCATCTCCGATGGGGGTGCGGCGGTGGTGGTAACCTCGGCCGACCGTGCCCGCCACCTGCGAAAGAAGCCCGTTTACATTATGGGCATCGGTCAGCACCATATCGCCTGGGACTTGCCCAACCGCCCCACCCTGACCACCAGCGGGGCCAAGATATCGGGGGAGATCGCCTTCCGCATGGCGGGCATCAAGCCGGAGGATGTGGATGTGCTGGAACTTTATGACTGCTTCACCATTGTCCCCATCATTACCTTGGAGGACTACGGCTTCTGCAAGAAAGGGGAGGGGGGGCCGTTTGTGGCGGAGGGGCACACTGCCCCCGGGGGGCGCTTCCCCACCAGCACCAGCGGTGGCCTGCTCTCGGAGAGCGGGATGGCGGGGATGCAGTTGATCGTGGAAGCGGTGCGTCAGTTGCGGGGCGAGGCGGGGGAGCGGCAGGTGAAGGACGCGGAGATTGCGGTGGTGAGCGGGCAGGGGGGGATTATGCACACCCACAGCACCCTGGTGTTGAGGCGGTAGGTTGGGGGTAGGGAAAAGGAAAGGCCAGCCGAGATCG
>BEHZ01000117.1 GCA_002923335.1 bacterium HR23
CCGGAGAGCCTCCCGTGCACGGCGCAAGTCGTGAGCGCTCCGCACGAAACTCAAGGCGATCCAGTCTACCCCCTTGCTGACCCCAAACTCCATGTCTCGCAGGTCCTTCTCGGTCAAAGAGGGGACCGAGAGGTGTGCCCCTGGCACATTGATACCTTTCCGCTCCTCCAGCATTCCCCCACGGATGACTCTCGTTACTACCTCGGTGAGGGTAGTTTCCACCACTTCCAGTTCCAGCAACCCGTCGGCCAGCAGAATACGCTGGCCCGGGGCGACATCCTGGGGCAGGCCGGGATGGGAGACGGAGACCCTCTGGGCATTGCCGGGCACCTGCTCTACGGTCAGCACAAACCGCTGGCCGGGGACCAGGATGACAGGTCGGCCCCCCTCCAAGGTCCCGATGCGCAGGCGCGGCCCTTGCAGGTCCTGCAGAATGGCAACGGGGCGCTTGGCCTGAGAAAGGCGTCGGATAGTATCTATCACCGTCCCGTGCTCCTCCCAGGTGCCGTGGGAGAAGTTGAGGCGGAACACGTCTACCCCCGCCTCCATTAAGCGTGCCAGGACCTCTTCACTGCGGGAGGCGGGGCCGACCGTCGCCACTATCTTTGTCCGGCGCAAGCGCCGTCGGGCGGGGTTCGCCATGTGGTTCCCTCCTTCTGAGGCTAGCATGGGCAGGCGGGGGACGCCAGGTGGCAGCGGGGGGCCTGCGCAAGCCGGCCCCGTTCCTCTGCGCTATCATAGAAGGCGAGGGATGACGCCCCATGCGTTTTGAATACGGAGACCCTGACCGCCCCCGGGGGCACGCCATCCTTTACTTCCAGACCGCCGATGGGCGCTACTTGGCGACCTATCTGGTCGTGCTCCCGGTGGATGTGGACTTTACCCGCTATATGCCTCCCTACCTCTCGGCCCATTTGGGGGGCGCCAGCGCTTTAGACCTCTCCTGCTTCGCCTTCCCGCCCATGCCCGAGGTCGTGCCCCATCAGGAGGTCCTCCTGCAGACTGCCCAGCAAAGGAACGACGACCTGATCTTCGGGGGCGACATCTCCCCTTCAGATACCATGTCGGCTGTGGCACGGGTGGCGGAGGTAGTGCAGGCCTATGCCCGTGCCTACCAGCGCTGGCGAGAACAGTGGCCCACCGTGGCACCTCCAGCGGAAGCCTCCCTGACCCCGGAAGGCAAGCCCTCGGAGGAGGGGGTGCAGGAGGTGCTCTACGGCTTTATGGAGGAGCGGGAGCGCCTGGCGGAACTGGCCCGCTTGGTGGGCAAGATGCGCTTCGCCGTGGAGGGCCGGGATATGAAAGGCGTCCAGGAGGCCGAAGCGGAGGTGAAAACCCTGGCCAAATACCTGGCCCAGCGCTATGCCATTGACCGCCTGCTGGAGGCGGTGAAGGACCCCTCCCCCAGGGGGGCACGGCTGGCCCAGTTGTATCTGGAGCGGGGTTGGAAACTGGCGGAGCAGGACTGGGAGGGGGCAAAGGCGCTGGAGGAGCGCATCTCCGCTGCAGAGGGACGCCCCTTCACGCCTTGACAGGGCTGGCCTACTCCCCTACGCTAAGACTGCGGGCCCGTAGCTCAGCGGTCAGAGCGGCCGGCTCATAACCGGCGGGTCCCAGGTTCGAATCCTGGCGGGCCCACCAACGGGCCTAGGTGGTCTGCTTCAGCCAGGGCATCATCTCCCGCAGGCGCTTCCCCACCTGCTCTATAGGGTGCTGGCTCTCCTCCTCCCGCATACGCAGGAAGCGCTTGCGCCCCTCATCGTTCTCCGCTATCCACTCCCGGGCAAAGGTGCCGTCCTGCACCTCCTTGAGGATGCGGGCCATCTGCTGGCGCACGTGCTCGTCAATGACCCGGGGGCCACGGGTGTAGTCGCCAAACTCGGCGGTATCGGAGACCGAGTAGCGCATCCAGGAGAGACCGCCCTGGTAAATAAGGTCAACGATAAGTTTCAACTCGTGAAGGCACTCAAAGTAGGCCACTTCGGGCTGGTAGCCCGCCTTCACCAGGGTCTCGAAACCCGCTTTGATAAGGTTGCTCACCCCCCCACACAGGACGGCCTGCTCACCGAACAGGTCCGTCTCCGTTTCCTCCTTGAAGGTGGTCTCAATGACGCCGGCACGGGTGCACCCGACCGCTTTGGCGTAGGCCAGGGCGATAGGCTTGGCCTGGCCGGAGACGTCCTGATACACGGCCACCAGCGCCGGCACCCCCAGTCCACGGGTGAACAAATCCCGCATGCGATGCCCCGGGGACTTGGGGGCCACCATGGCTACATCCACAAAGGGGGGTGGCACGATTTGCTTGTAATGGATGTTGAAGCCATGGGCGAACATGAGCATCTGGCCACGGCGTAGGTGCGGGACAATGGCCTCTTTGTAGACCTTGGGCTGGGCCATATCGGGTATAAGCAGCACAAGGATATCCGCTTGTTTGGCCACCTCGCCCACCTCATAAACCTTCAGCCCCGCCTCCTCGGCCTTCCGCCACGATTGGCTCCCCGGGTAAAGGCCAACGATGACCTGCTGGCCATTGTCCTTGGCATTGAGGGCGTGGGCGTGCCCTTGGGAGCCGAAGCCGAGCACCCCAATGGTCTTGCCCTGCAGAAGAGTCAGGTCGGCGTCGGGGTCGTAATACATGCGTGCCATACTCACCTCTTCGCTACTGTGTCTGGCTGGGGGGCTCACTCCCGTGCTGGCCCCTCCCCCTCGGCTGGCATGCCCCGCATCATGGCCAACCGGCCACTGCGCATCACCTCCCGGATGCCGAAGGAGCGCAGCAAGCGGATCAGGGAGTCGATTTTGTCCTCGTCCCCTGTTACCTCAATAATGAGGGATTCAGGGGCGACATCCACAATGTTGGCCCGGAAGATATCCACCAGTTGGATGATTTCACTACGGGTCTGGGCCGTCGCCCGCACCTTGATAAGGGCCAGTTCCCGTGCGACGATGTTCTCCTGGGTGATGTCCGAGACCTTCACCACGTCCACCAGTTTCCGCAGTTGCTTGGTAACCTGTTCTGCCACCTCGTCGTCGCCCTGCACCACGAAGGTCATGCGCGACAACCCCTCCTGTTCCGAATGGCCCACGGAGAGAGAGGCGATATTGAAGTTGCGTCGGCGAATAACGCCGGAGACCCGGCTCAAGACGCCCGGTTGGTCCCGCACCAGGGCGACAATGGTATGAAAGGCAGGGGACGAGCCGTTGGAGGGGCTCATACCACACGCTCCCGCTGGGGCGAACGAAGACGGGGGTCCTCCATCAGTTCTTTGACGCTCATCCCAGGAGGGATGAAGGGGTAGACGTTCTCCTCCTGCTCCACCTGGAAGTCAATAAGGACGGGGCCAGGGTGTTCACACGCCTCCTCTATGGCGGTGCGCACCTGCGTCTTGTCCGTTACCCGCAGGCCACGGATGCCATAGGCGTCGGCCAGTTTGACGAAGTCGGGATTCCCCGTATAGCAGCTGGCCACATAGGAGCGCTGATAGAAGACCTGTTGCCACTGGCGCACCATGCCCAGGGAACAGTTGTTGATGATGGCGAACTTGATAGGCAGACGGTTCTCCACCACGGTAGCCAGTTCACACATGGTCATCTGGAATCCGCCATCGCCGGCCACCGACCAGACCAGTTTGTCCGGGCACCCTATCTGAGCGCCTATGGCAGCGGGGACTTCATAGCCCATGGAGCCCAGACCGCCCGAGGTGAGGAAGTGGTTCGGCTCTACAAACTTGTAGAACTGGGCCGTCCACATCTGGTGTTGCCCCACCCCTGTGGCGACGATAGCCCGCCCACCGGTTATGTCCGATAGATGTTCGATAATTTCCTGGGGCAAAAGCCCAGCCGAATCGGGCACTCGCAGGGGGTGTTCCCGCTTCAACTGCTCAATACGGGCCAGCCACTCGGGGTAGGAGCCGTGGGACACCATAGGAAGCAGTTGACGCAGGACGTGGCGCACATCACCCACGATAGGCACATCGGGCTTACGGTTCTTGCCGATCTCGGCGGGGTCTATGTCCACATGGATAACCTTTGCCCCTCGGGCGAAAGCCTCCAGATTACCTGTTACCCGGTCGTCAAAGCGCATGCCCAGGGCGATAAGCAGGTCGGCCTCATCAATAGCAAGGGAGGCATAAGCAGCGCCGTGCATCCCTGGCATACCCACATAAAGGACATGGTCGGCAGGGAAACCGCTGATGCCCAAGAGGGTGGTGATGACGGGGATGCCCGTCTTCTCGGCGAAGGCACGCAGGTCGTCCCATGCACGGGAGATAAGGACGCCGTGCCCGGCCAGGATGAGGGGGCGTTTGGCCTCCTGGATGAGGCGCACCGCACGGCGCAGTTGGGCCGGATGCCCCTCCAGCACGGGCCGGTGGCCGGGGAGGTCTACCACCTCGGGGAACTCCGCTTCTGCCACCTCCGTGAACACGTCCTTGGGGATGTCAATGAGCACAGGGCCAGGGCGTCCCGTGCCGGCCAAATAGAAGGCCTCCTTGATGACACGGGGGATGTCCTTCGCATGGAGAACCTGGTAGTTATGTTTAGTGATGGGCAGGGTGATACCGATGATATCCGTCTCCTGGAAGGCGTCAGTGCCGATGGCCTTCCGGGCCACCTGCCCGGTGATGGCCACCAGGGGCACGGAGTCCATGGCTGCGTTGGCGATGCCTGTTACCAGATGGGTAGCCCCCGGCCCCGATGTGGCCAGGCATACCCCCACTTTGCCCGTTACACGGGCGTAGCCGTCGGCAGCCATGGCTGCGCCCTCCTCGTGGCGGGTCAAGATATGGCGGATCTGGGGGTATTGGGGGAGGGTCTGATAGAGAGGCAAGATGGCACCCCCGGGGATGCCGAACACCACCTCTACCCCCTCCCGCAGCAGGGCCTCACACACCAGTTGGGCGCCGGTCTTCTTCATACGCTCTTCCCTCCTCCCATAGTCCCGCCATTCTAACAAGAGAGGCAGGGCCAACGACCTCTCGCGTCTTTTCACGCGTTCGCACCGCCTGCAGGTGTCGGCGCAAAGCACCGTCCCGTTTCATCCGACGGTGCCCTGCCCAAGGCAGTGCCCACCAGTAAAGACAAGTCTCAATTTGCCACTTTTCCCTTTCCCCGTCAAGGGCGTCGGGGGTTATCCGAGAGCCCAGGTAACCGCGAAGGCGCCTCCTTTCCCTCACCCCCGTTGGCCGCCTCTCATCGAGGGGAACCCCCTCAGTTAGACACCCCGCTTGACAGGGCTAGCCCAGGTGTGCTAAAAGGAAGGCAACAACCCAAGAGCCTGGTCAGGTGCCCCGCAAGGGGAGA
>BEHZ01000118.1 GCA_002923335.1 bacterium HR23
ATATCCCGCGCGGGATGGTCTGTGGGGATGTTCAGCAGTTCAAAGTTATAGCGGTCCCACTCCACCTCGGGGCCTTCCACCACCTGGAAGCCCATGCTGATGAAGGCCTCACAGATGCGTCGGACGATCTGGGTGGTGGGGTGGAGCCTCCCCCGGAGGACAGGCCGACCGGGGAGGGTGATGTCCAGGGCCTCCTGGGCCTTGCGGGCCAGCTCCTGGGCCTTCAGGACGTCCCGGCGCTGGGTGAACCGCTCCTCCAACAGGGCCTTCACCCGGTTGCCCACCTCGCCCACTGCACGGCGCTCCTCCAGGGGGAGGGTGGGCAAGGCACGCAAGAGGAGGTTCACCTTCCCATCCCGACGCCCCAGGTAGGTAACACGCCACGCCTCCAGGGCGTCGGGGGTATGGGTCTCCTCCAGAGCCCGAAGGGCCTCCTCCTGGAGGGCCTGGAGACGCTGGAGCAGGTCGGGGGTGGACATGGCTAGTCCTCCCACGGCCATCCCCGGTCCACCGTTACCCCCGGCACCGGGAAGCGCCCCGTCAAGTGCATCACCTCCTCCCGCACCTGGCGCTCTACCGTTGCATCCCCCGGGTGCGCCAGCACCCGCAGGATAAGGGAGGCGATGACCCTCATCTCGTCCACCCCCATGCCCCGGCTGGTAACCGCTGCGGTGCCGATGCGCAGGCCGCTGGCGACCCGAGGGGGCTTGGGGTCGTAGGGGATGGTGTTGCGGTTCACGAAGATGCCCGCCCTCCCCAGGGCCTCCTCGGCCTGTCGGCCCGTAAGGCCGACAGGCGTAAGGTCTACTAGGAGGAGGTGATTATCGGTCCCCCCGGACACGATGCGCAGGCCCCCCCGACGGAGTTCCTCGGCCAGGGCGCGGGCGTTGCCCACCACCGCCTGGGCATAGCGACGGAAGCCGGGCTGAAGGGCCTCGCCGAAGCAGACCGCCTTGGCTGCAATGACATGCATAAACGGCCCCCCCTGGGTCAGGGGGAAGACCGCCCGGTCCACCGCCTGGGCCAGGTCGGCGGTGGAGAGGATAAAGGCGCTGCGCGGCCCCCGCAGGGTCTTATGGGTGGTGGAGGTTACTACCTGGGCGTGGGGGAGGGGCGAGGGATGCACACCCCCCGCCACCAGGCCGGCGATGTGGGCCATGTCTGCCACAAGAATGGCTCCCACCATATCCGCTATGGCCCGGAAGCGGGCGAAGTCCACAGTGCGGGGGTAGGCGGTGTAACCGGCCACAATCACCCGGGGCCGATGTTCCTTGGCCAGGCGCTCCACCTCGGCGAAGTCTATGGTCTCCGTCTCCCGGTCCACACCATAGGCAACGAACTTGTAAAGTTTACCGGAGAAGTTGACCGGGCTACCGTGGGAGAGGTGGCCCCCCATATCCAAACGCATGCCCATAATGGTATCGCCCGGCTCACAGAGGGCGAAGTAGGCAGACATGTTGGCCTGGGTGCCGGAGTGGGGCTGGACATTGGCATGCTCCGCACCGAAGAGGCGCTTGGCCCGCTCTATGGCCAGCACCTCCACCTGATCCACGAACTCGCACCCTCCGTAGTAACGCCGTCCCGGATACCCCTCGGCGTATTTGTTGGTGAGCACCGTCCCACAGGCCTCCAACACCGCACGACTGGGGTAGTTCTCTGAGGCGATAAGGATGAGGGAGGTGGTCTGCCGCTCTACCTCCCGCCGGATGGCCTCGGCCACCTCCGGGTCGGTGCGCAGAGCGGGGTGGACCGCTACTCCTGGAACAGCCATAACGCTCCTTTCCGCAGTGCCCTTCACTGTAAGGATACCAGGGCCGTGCACCCCCTCTGAGCGGCGCATCTTTTGTCCCTAGCCCACCCGCCCTTTAGCCTCTTGCCAGAGGGCCTCCTTCTCCTCCAACGGGAGGGAGGCGAAGTCCTGCCCCCTCTCTCGGCACATCTCCTCTATCACCTGCCACCGGCGAGCGAAGCGGGCGTTGGCGGTGCGCAGGGCGCTTTCGGCGTCCACCCCAAGCCAGCGGGCCAGGTTCACAATGGTGAAGAGGAGGTCCCCCACCTCCCGCTCCCGCTCCTGGGGGGTCTGGGCGTTCTGCACCTCGGCCAGTTCCTCCTGCACTTTGTGGAGCACCCCCGGCAGGTCTGGCCAATCAAACCCCACCCGTGCCACCCGCTGGGAGATGGCCTGCGCCGCAGCGAGGGCGGGAAGGTCTTTGGGCAGACCGTCCAGTAGGGAGGCGTGGGGCTTCTCCGCCTTCTTGATGCGCTCCCACTGCTGTTCCACCTGGCGGGCGGTCTCCACTTTGGCGTCGCCGAAGACATGGGGATGGCGACGGATAAGTTTGGTGTTCACCTGGCGGAAGACGTCCTCCCAACGGAAGGCCCCCTCCTCCTCCCCTATCTGGCAGTGGAAGCCGATATGGATAAGGAGGTCCCCCAGTTCTTCCACCAGGCGCTGGGTATCCCCTCTGTCCAACGCCTCCAGGGTCTCGTAGCACTCCTCCAGGAGGGCACGGCGCAGGGACTGGTGGGTCTGCTCCCGGTCCCAAGGGCACCCGTCGGGCGCCCGCAGGCGTGCCAGGATGGCCCGGAGGGTCTCGAAGCGGGTAAGGTCGCCCACTTCTTCCATCGTGCTCCTTTCCTGGGTTTATGATACCCCACAGCACCTGCCTGATGCTCGGCGGGCATGCTACACTGAAAGGCGGAGGTGGGGATGAGCGAGTTAGAGGCCCTGGCGCAACGCATCCGCACCTGCCAGGATTGCCCCCTGGGGCGCACCCGCACCCTTGCGGTTCCCGGGGAGGGGCCGGAGCACCCGCTGGTGATGTGCATCGGGGAGGCGCCGGGCTACCACGAAGACCAGCAGGGACGCCCCTTCGTTGGCCCCGCCGGGAAGTTCCTGGAGGAACTGCTGGCGTCGGTGGGTCTGAAGCGGAGCGATGTTTACATCACCAATGTGGTGAAGTGCCGGCCCCCCGACAACCGGGACCCCCTCCCCGGCGAAATAGAGGCGTGCAAGAAATACCTGGTTCGGCAGATTGAACTCCTGCAACCGAAGATCATCGTTACTTTGGGGCGCTACTCCCTGGCCCACTTCGCCCCACGGGAGTCCATCTCCAAGGTGCACGGAAAGCCTCGTAAAATCAAAGAGGGCATCCTGTTCCCCATGTATCATCCGGCGGCGGCGCTGCACTACCAGGCCCTGCGCTCCACCCTGGAGCAGGACATTCGCCTTCTGCCCGCCCTTATCAAGCAGGTGCAGGAAGGCGCGGCGCAGGTGCCTTCGGCCCAGCCCTCGGCACAGCAACTGAGCATGTTTTAGCACACCCAAGAGGCATCCGCCATGGCCCCGACCCTGCGTGTAGTCCCCCTGGGCGGACTGGGAGAAATCGGCAAGAACATGCTCGCCCTGGAGGTGGGTGAGGACATCGTGGTGATAGACGCGGGGGTGATGTTTCCGGAGGAGGACATGCTGGGGGTGGATCTGGTCATCCCCGACATCTCCTACCTCCTCCAGCGCAAAGAGAAGGTGCGGGGCATTCTCATCACCCACGGCCACGAAGACCACACCGGTGCCCTCCCCTATGTCCTCAACCGCCTGCCGACACCCGTATATGCGGTGGGCCTCGCCCACGGCCTTATCGGCCTCAAACTGAAGGAGCACGGTCTCCTCTCCCAGGTGCGCCTCCACAAAGTGGAGCCGGGCCAGCCGGTGCGCCTGGGCCGCCTCAAAGCGGAGTTCTTCCCCGTCTGCCACAGTATCCCCGACGCTATGGGCCTGGTGGTGGAGACACCCCTTGGCCTGGTCTTCCACACCGGGGACTTCAAGATCGACCACACGCCAGTGCATGGGGGGCCAACCGACTTCTCTATCCTGGCCTCCTATGCGCGCCGGGGCATCTTCCTGATGTTCTCGGACTCTACCTACGCCGAGACCCCAGGCTATACCCCCTCGGAGCGAGTGCTCAACGAGAGTTTGGACCACATCATCGGCGAAGCACCGGGGCGGGTGATGGTCGCCACCTTCGCCTCCCTTATCTCCCGTGTGCAGCAAGTGTTGGACGCGGCCGCCAAGCACAAACGCAAGGTAGCGGTGGTGGGGAGAAGCATGGTGGAGAATGTGCAACTGGCGCTGAAGATGGGTTACCTGAAGCCGAAGCACGGCGTCCTCCAGCCGTGGGCACAGATACGCAACCTTCCCCCCCATCAGGTAGTCATCGTTACCACCGGCACCCAGGGGGAGCCGACCTCTGCCCTGGTGCGCATCGCCAATCGGGACCATCGGGAGATTGAGGTTATCCCCGGCGACACCATTGTCATGTCCGCATCCCCCATCCCCGGTAACGAGACGGTCATCAGCCGAACCATAGACAACCTGTGCCGGCAGGGGGCACGGGTGCTTTACCATCGCAATGCCCTTGTCCACGTGCACGGCCACGCTGCACAAGAGGAACTGAAACTGATGTTGCGGCTCATGCGCCCCAAATACTTTGTGCCGGTGCATGGGGAATATCGCCACCTGGTAGCCCACGCCCAGTTGGCGGTGCAGATGGGGGTCGCTCCGGAGAACGCCTTCGTCCTGGAGAACGGGGATGTGTTGGAACTGACCCCCGAAGGGGGCAGGAAAGGGGAGCGTATCCCCTGTGGGCACATTTATGTAGATGGCCTCCGTCTGTGGGAGCCGGAGAGCGTGGTGCTTCGGGACCGGCACCTGCTGTCTCGGGATGGAGTGGTGGTGGCGGTGGTCACCGTGGACAAGAACACGGGGCGCTTGGTGCGTCCCCCGGAACTGGTCTCCTCCGGCTTCGCCGACCCCCACGAGGCCCAGGATCTCCTGTCCCAGGCCTCCCGAGCCCTTCAGGAGGCCCTGGACAGCCGACGGGCCATCCCTACCGAGTGGGGATACCTGTCGGCAAAGGCCAAGGAGGTGCTGGAGGAGTTCCTCTATCAGAAGACCCGTCGACGGCCTATGGTGTTGCCCGTTGCCATCACGGTATAATAGCCCTGCAGGTCACATTGGGGGGCTTCCCCCCACGAATGCCCTATGGCCTACCGGGCCGGGGAGGTAGATGCTATGCCAACGGGAACCCCTTCCGAAGCCAAACCCTCCCCTTCCCCCCACCCCAACCCGACGGTGGTGAAAGTCGGCCTTCTCGCCCTCCTTTTTCTGACGGGGGCGGCTCTCTCGGCCCTGGTGTGGGAGTATATCGCCTTCGCCTGGGTGGGGGTTGTAGCCTGGTGGGGAATCCTTTTGACGGTGGCGG
>BEHZ01000119.1 GCA_002923335.1 bacterium HR23
CCGGACCGAGTTCGTCCTGTTGCAGGTGCTGGCCACCAATGCCGGGAAGGTGCTCACCCATAAAGAACTGCTCCAGCAGGTGTGGGGGCCGGAGTATGGCGAAGAGGCCGAATACCTGCGCACCTTCATCAAGCAACTGCGCCGAAAACTGGAGCCCGACCCCTCTCGCCCCCGCTACATCCTTACCCAGCCGGGGGTAGGCTACCGCTTCCGTCCTCCTGCAGAGATATAGCCCTTTCTCACGCTTTTTTCACGCCTACCCCGCCCCTCTTCACGCCTTCTTCACGGCGCATGCCTACACTAAAGCGTGGCAACGGCTAGGGCAAGGAGGGCAGGGCATGCACGGTCCCGTTACCCTTCTTCTCGTGGAGGACGACCCCACGCTCCAGCGGGTCCTGACCCTGGCGCTGGGGGCACGGGGGTATCGGGTGCTCACGGCAGGGTGTGTGCGGGAGGGGGTGGCCCTCGCCTCGGGGCCGATGCGTGTGGATGCTATGATAGTGGACTGGCGTCTGCCGGATGGGTTGGGGTGGGAATTGATGGAGCACCTGCGCCGAATTGGGCGCACGCCCCCTCCCACCGTCCTCATCAGCGCCTCTACCCTCTCCCGTCGAGAGGTGCAGGCGCATGGCTTAACAGCCTACTTGCCCAAGCCCTTTACCGTTGACCATTTGGTGGAGGTGGTCTCCCTGGCCCTCAAGAGGCGAGGAGAAACCCTTCCCCCGACCAACAAGGAGGTGCTACTATGATCTGGTTCCGAGCGTGCCCACGGTGCAAAGGCGACCTGCGGGAGGTAGCGGACCATTGGGGCAGGACGGTGCTCTGCCTGCAGTGCGGGTATGAACTGACCCCCGCCCAGGAGGCCCGCCTGCGCCTGGCCACTGCCTCTAAAGGGCAGACACCAGCCCCCCAGAGGGACCTGGTGGGCTCCACGCGCTAGGTAATACAGCAGGAGGCACACCGTGAAGACAGTCGTGGTGGCTTTGGATGGCTCCCCCACGGCCGAGCAGGTGCTCCCCTATGTGCGGTTGTTGGGGGAGCGCCTGCCGGCACGCCTGCACCTCTTCACGGCGGTGCCTCCCCTCACACGGGAGGTCCAGCAGGCGTATGTCCAACTGCGTCTCCCCCTGGATGTGGCGGTGCACCTGGCCCGTGCTGAGGAGTATCTCGCCCTGACTGCCCGCCCCCTGCGGGAGGCGGGCCTGGAGGTGCTGGTCAAGGCACAGGAAGGGGAGCCGGTGGGTCAGATCCTGTCTTACGCTCAGGGGTTGGGGGCCGACCTTATCGCCCTCACCACCCACGGGCGCACCGGCTTCTCGCGCCTGGTGATGGGCAGTGTGGCCGACCGCCTCCTGCGCACCTCCGCCATCCCCCTCTTTCTGGTGAAGGCTCGCCCTACTCCTTCCCCCACACCTCCTAGGGTGCAGAGCGTTCTTGTGCCCCTGGACGGCTCCCCCCTGGCGGAAGGGGTTCTCCCCCTGGCCCGGGACCTGGCCAGGGCTTTGCAGGTGGAGTTGATCCTGGCACGGGTGGTGAGCATCCCCGTGGTGGTGAGCATGTGGCCCGAGGCCTCCACCTACCTGGCGGAGACCCTAGAGGGCCTTCGGCAGGAGGCGATGCTCTACCTCTCCTCATTGCGGGCCGACCTAGAGGCCAAAGGGCATGCGGTGCGTATTGAGGTTCGGGAAGGTCAGCCGGCCCAGGAACTGGTAGCCCTGGCTCGCCGCACCCGTGCCCTGGTGGTCATGGCGACCCACGGCTATGGGGGCGTCCGCCGATTCCTTCTGGGCAGTGTGGCCCAGAGGGTGCTGTTCACCCTGGGCGGGCCGGTGGTGGTGGTGCGCCCCCAGGAGGCATAGGGCGGTGGAGTTTTTGGTGCAGGTGCTGGTGAGCCTCAAGCCCGCCGTCAACGACCCCCAGGGGCTTACGGTGCAGAGCGCCCTGCATGCCCTGGGTTTTCAGGGGGTCAAACGGGTGCGTGTGGGGAAATACCTGGAGGTATATGTGGAGGCGGAGAGCCGGGAATCCGCTCAGCGTCAGGCGGAGGAGATGTGTCGGAAACTGCTGGCCAACCCCGTTATTGAGCAGTTCCAGTTCACCGTGCGGGAGGTCAGCCCCGGCGGGGTGGCCCAGCCGTCGCCCCGCACCTAACCCTCGCCCTGTGGACGGTTCCCGGTGAGGGGGGAAGCCTTTGCCGGAGCCTGCTCGTTCCTAGCCCAGTTCCGGCCAGAAGCGCTCCTCCTGCCAGGGGTCGCCCCGCATGTGGTAGCCCCGCAGTTCCCAGAAGCCCGGCTCTTCCTGGTCCAAGAACTCCATACCGCTGACCCACTTAGCGCTCTTCCAGGCGTAGAGGTGGGGCACCACCAGGCGGAGAGGTCCCCCGTGCTCAGGAGGGAGTGGCTTGCCGTCGTGGTGGTCGGCGAAGATAGTGGTTTCCGCCAGCAAGTCTTCCAGGAGGAGATTGGTAGTATACCCTCCGTAGCAGTGCACCATCACGAAGCGTGCCTCCGGCTTGGGGCGGGCCAACTCCACCAGGGTGCGGGCCAGCACCCCCTCCCAGGTATTGTCCAGACGGCTCCACTGGGTAACGCAGTGGAAGTCGGCGGTAACTACCGCTCTGGGCAGGGCCTGAAACTCCTCCCACGTGAGTTCCTGCTCCCGCTCCACCAGCCCGAAGAGGCGGAAGCGCCAGCGGGACAGGTCAATGCGAGGCGTGGGGCCATAGGTGAGAACGGGGAACTTGGTGGTAACGAACTGCCCCGGCGGGACCTTCAGATGAGGGGGCAGTTCCTGGCGGATGATCTTTGTGGGGCGTGGCGCCCTGGGCGTGCTCATACTCCCCTCCCCCGTGGGCTGTTGGTATCTTACGGCGAAAGGCCCTCCCCTGTCAAACCCTGGGGAGGCGCTCTCCACACCGGGGGAGGGGGGCGTGTCTCGGCGTGGGAGGGCGCCGGCCGTGCGCCTTGCCCTGGGGTGCATAGGGGGCTATACTCAGCCACGAAGGTGCTCCCGGAGGCGTGCCTATGCCTGTAGACCCCAAAATCCTGGAGCGGGTGGAATGGCTCCGCAAGGAGATTCATTACCATAACTACCGCTACTATGTGCTGGACTCCCCGGTCATCAGCGACGCCGAGTATGACGCCCTGATGCGGGAACTGCGGGACCTGGAAGCCCGCTACCCCGAACTCATTACCCCCGACTCTCCTACCCAGCGGGTGGGCGCACCGCCGGCTGAAGGCTTCGCCGAGGTGGAGCACCGCCAGCCCATGCTCTCCCTGGCCAACGCCTTCAACGAGGAGGAGTTTCTCGCCTGGTATCAGCGGGTGCGCCGCCTCCTGGAGGGCGAGACCTTCGCCATGACCTGCGAGTTGAAGGTGGACGGTTTGGCCGTCTCCCTGACCTACGAAAACGGCGTCCTCACCAGGGGGGCTACACGCGGGGACGGCTACCGGGGCGAGGATGTTACCAACAACCTCAAGACGGTGAAGAGCATCCCCCTGCGCCTGTTGAAGCCAGCCGCCGCCTTTATGGAGGTGCGGGGCGAGGTGTATATGTCCAAAGACGCCTTTGACCGCCTCAACCAGGAGCGGGCGCGGGAGGGCCAGCCCCTCTTCGCCAACCCCCGTAACGCCGCCGCCGGCTCGGTGCGCCAACTGGACTCCTCCATCACCGCACGCCGTCGCCTGGATATCTGGGTGTATGGCATTGGAGCGATAGAAGGTGGAGAGCATCCCCCGACCCAGTGGGAGACCCTCCAGTGGCTCAGAGAACTAGGCTTCCGCACCAACCCCAACACCCGCCGGGTCGCCACACCCCAGGAGGCCATTGACTACTACCGGGAGTGGCGGGAGAAGCACCATGACCTCCCCTACGAGACCGATGGCGTGGTGGTGAAGGTGGACCCCTTTGCTTTGTGGAGCCGGCTGGGGGTGGTGGGCAGGGAACCCCGCTGGGCTGTTGCCTACAAGTGGCCCGCCACCCAGGCGACGACCCGTCTCCTCTCCATCGGCATTAATGTGGGGCGCACGGGACGGCTCAATCCCTATGCCGTCCTGGAGCCGGTGCAGGTGGGGGGCGTTACTGTCTCCAAGGCCACCCTGCACAACGAGGACTACATCAAGAGTCGGGATATCCGCATTGGCGACTGGGTGATTGTGGAGCGGGCGGGGGAGGTGATTCCGCAGGTAGTCGCCCCTATCCCCGCGCGGCGCACGGGGCAGGAGCAGGAGTTCCGCATGCCCACCACCTGCCCCGTCTGCGGGGCCAGGGTGGTCCGCCCCGAAGGGGAGGCCTTCGCCTTCTGCACCAACGCCTCCTGCCCCGCCCAGTTCCTGGAGCGCCTCATCCACTTCGCCAAAGCCATGGAGATAGACGGCCTGGGGGAGCAGTGGTGTCGGGCCTTCGTGGAGGCGGGGCTGGTGAGGGATGTGGCCGACCTTTACCGTCTCACCAAGGAGGACCTGCTGAAACTGGAGCGCATGGGGGATAAACTGGCCGGCAACATCTTGGGGAGCATCCAGAAGAGCAAGACCCGTCCCCTCTCCCATCTCCTCGTCGCCCTGGGGATTTACCATGTGGGCACCGTTACCGCCCAGCAGATTGCCGCGAAGTTCCGCAGTATGGAACGCCTCCTATCGGCTTCGGTGGAGGACCTGCTCGCCATCCAGGGCATCGGCCCAGAGACGGCCGAAAGCGTTGTGGCCTTTTTCCAGGAGGCGCAGAACCAACGCCTTATCGCCAAACTGCGGGAGGCGGGGGTGCGTATGGAGGAGGGGGAGCCTGTCCCTACCCCCGCCGGCCTCCCGCTCGTCGGCAAGGTGTTCTGCTTCACCGGCACCCTGGCTTCCATGACCCGCTCCCAGGCGGAGGCCAGGGTGAAGGCCCTGGGAGGCATCCCCACCGATACCGTTACCCGCAAAACCACCTATTTGGTGGTGGGCACCGACCCCGGGGAGACCAAGTTGACTCAGGCCCGCAAGTTCGGCACGGCCTTACTTACCGAAGAGGAGTTTTTGGCCCTCATCGGCGAAAAGAAAGGAGGGTGAGGTGGCGTTGGCGGTAATCGGGCAGGCCCTCGCGCAGGGCTCCATGGCATGGGAGGGGGGCCTCGAAGCCGGCGCCCCTCTTCAACGCCAGGTGAGCACGGTGCGGCGGGCGTGGTCCCGCTACCTGGGTGGTGTGGCATCTCTGTGCTTTCAGCCCGGCTACTGCTCCCTCTATCGTG
>BEHZ01000120.1 GCA_002923335.1 bacterium HR23
GAGGGTCATCTCTTCCCCGCCCCGGTCGGTGAAGGTGTAGGTCTCTTTCTCCACGATGTCGGTGCCGGCGCCCACCGAGCGGACGAAGAGGCCGGCCTGCTCAAATATGGGGGTGTCTATACGGCGGTAGCCGAACCGGCGGGCCGTTTCTTCCGCACGGGAGATCACCAGACGCCACCAGGGTTGCTGGGGGGGGAGAATGTCTTGGGTGCCCCGAGGGGCACGGAAAAGGGGTGCCACCGATTAGACCTCCTATGGGGAAAGGCCTCTGGGGTGCAGGATAGCGCAGATACCAGGATGGGGGCAAGGTGGGCGCACCCGGCCCCTACCCCGCCTGCTCCAGGATGCGCTCATACCAATAGGTAACGGTGGCAGGGGTAAGGGTATTGCTGGCCGCCTCCAGGGTGATCTGGAAAAGGGCCTCCTGGGCGACCAGGTCTTCCGGAGCGCCGCGACAGCGGAAGGCACGGTCCATCCCCACCAGCAGGGTTGCCCATTGAGCCAACTCCTCTTCGTCTATTTCCCCGGCCCCGAAGCGCTCCAGGTAGCGCACCACGTGCTGGGCCGTCCATTCCAGGGGCGGGTTCACCACGATGGTGTCTAACTGGAGGGGGTCGGGCTGGACGGCCAAGAGGAAGGCGATGGGGGGAAGAGTGCCCTCCAGAAGGCCCTGGCACAGGAGGCGGATATCGGAGGTCACGGCGCACCTCGCCCCTTGCGGGACAGGAAGTCCCGGAAGCCCTCCCGGGGAGGGGGCTCCCGCAGGGTCGTTCGGCGGGCCTCCCGCTCCAGGTCCAGACGCTCCCGGTAGGAGCGGGCGAGACCCTCGTGCAGGAGGCGTTTGATGCCCTGGACCATGCGGGGGTCGTGGCGGGCCATCTCTTGTGCGAAGGCCAGTGTATCCTCCAGCAGGCGCTCGGGGGGGACGAGGCGGTTCAGCAGGCCGATGCGCACCGCCTCTTCCCCCTTCACCTCACGCCCGGTGAAGAGGAGTTCCTTGGCCATGGGCCAGCCCACCACGAGCGGAAGGGTCCAGGTAGAGTTGACGCGCCCATACGCCACGCCGAGGAAGCGGAAGACGGTGTGGGGGGACCCGAAGCGTATGTCCAGGCAGGAGGCCATGAGGGCACCGCCTCCGTAGGCGATGCCATTGATGGCCCCTACCGTGGGCTTGGACAGGTCTGCCAGGTGCCAGAACACCTCGCCCCGGCCATCCCCTTGTCCGGAGGTGGGGGGGCTCCCCCGTTCGGCCATCTCGTGGATATCGGCCCCGGCGGAAAAAGCCCTGTCCCCCGCTCCGGTGAGCACCACAACCCGCACCTCTTCGTCCCTTTCGGCACGGGTAAGGGCATCCTCCAGTTCCGCCAGCAGGGTGCTGTTGAGGGCGTTGAGTTTCTCGGGGCGGTTGAGGGTGATCAGGGCAACGCCGTTCCGCACCTCCCAAAGGATGCACTGGTAACTCATGCCGGCCCTCCCGAGGGGAAAGCGTCCAGGAGCCGTTGCAGGGCGTGGAGGGAGCGAAGCACCGCCCCCTCCTCGTCTCTGGCGTCTCGCACCTCAAAGGCGCCGATGCCGTCAAACTGCTTCAGGAAAGGGGTGTAGCGAGCGAATGGGATGGTGCCGGCGCCTATCTCCCCGTGGGCGTCCCGCTCCCCGGTGTTGTCGTGGAGGTGGAGGTGGCGAATAAGGGGGCGAAAGGTCGCGATGGCCTGCTCAATGCCCATAGACACGTGGGCGTGGCCGAAGTCCAGAGTGAGGGCGATGGCGGGACTGTCCACCTCCCGGATAAAGTCCACATAGTCCTGATAGGAGAGGAGCACCTCGTTCGGACGCAGGTGAAGGTTCTCCACGCACAAGAGCACCCCTTCCCCCTCCGCGAGGGGCGCCGTCCGGCCCAGAGTGTCCAGGGCCAGGGCACGGGCCTCCCGGCGGGCCGAGGGGAGGTGTTCGGGGGGAACCGGCCGGGTAACATAGCCCAGGTGGACGACGATAACCCCTGCCCCCAAACGCCCTGCCAGGCGCACTGTCTCCTGCAGTTGACGCAGGAAGTGCAAGCGGGCGCCCTCTTCGTGCGCCCCTAAGTCCACCCCTCGGTGGATGAAGTGGATAGATAGGGCCAAGCCGTCGCTGCGGACGGCGGAGCGGAGGGCGTCCTCTTGCGCGAAGGTCAACGCCTCAGGCCAGAAGGTGTAACTGCCCAGTTCCAGGGCAGGGAAGCCCGCCCGGCGCCCTATCTCCAGAACCCGCAGGGGGTCCGCTTGGGGGCCGAAGCTGTAGGTAGAGATGGCAAAACGCATAACCACTCCCCTGGGCAAGTATAATAGCACAGAATACGCCTTGATGAGAGGAGGTCGCGGTGCAACTGGTCTTTGTGCACGGTGCCGGGGGTTCCAGCCTCTCCTTCACTTACCAGGTGCGTTACTTTGGAAAGATGGCCGATGCGGTTGACCTGCCGGGCCACCCCAAGGGGAAGCCCTGCACCTCGGTGCCGGCCTATGCCGAGTGGGTGCGGGGCTACATCTGGGCGAAAGGATATACCGATGTGGTGCTGGTCGGGCACAGTATGGGTGGGGCCATCGCCCAATGGTATGGTTTGCACTATCCCGAGGAACTGGTGGGCCTGGTGCTCATCGGAACGGGCGCACGCCTGCGGGTGCGCCCAGACATCCTCCAGATGTGCCAGGACGCCATAACCGACCCGGTGAAGCGCCAGGAGTGGCTCCAGATGCGGGAGCAGGGGCTGGCCAAGGTGCCCCCGGAGATAAAGCCCCTTCTGCTGGAGCGCACCAACCAGGTGGGCCCGGCGGTGCAACTCAACGACTTCCTCTGTTGCGACAAGTTTGACATAATGGACAGGGTCCGCGAGATACGCTTGCCCACCCTGGTCATCGTGGGCACCGAGGACATCATGACGCCTGTGAAATACGCCGACTACCTGGCCCGCAACATCCCGGGGGCCCAGGAGGTGGTCATCCAGGACGCCACCCACTCGGTCGCCCTGGAGAAGCCGGAGGAGGTGAACAGGGCCATAGAGGAGTTCGTTCAGCGGTTGCAGGCGTCTCGGCGATAGGCGCTATACCAACTGCTCCGCCAGCAGGGCCAGCAAGCGCAGGGCGTCTCCCCGCATGTGCACCGAGTTGTTGAAGAAGACCCACCCCTCCTGCCCCCGCACCAGACGGGCGAGGCGCTGGAGTTCTTCGTCGGTGTGGCGATGGGCGTAGCGGGGGCCGCCGTGGAGGCGGAAGTAGTAGGGGGGTGGGGTAACAGGGGCACGCTCCAGGGGGTCAACGGCGTGAAGGAGATGCCCCTCCTGGCACACTGCCCGCACCAGGCTGTCGGTCCATTCCTTCCCCCGTGGCTCCCACGCCAGGAGGAAGGGGTGGGCGCCTTTGCGCTCCAGGAAGCCTCGGAGCCACTCCAGGTGCTCCGGCGTGGGGGTAAAGGCCGGAGGGCACTGGAGGAGCACCACCTCCGCATCCAGGGCCAGGGCCGCCTGCCGGGTGGCCTCCCAGGCCTCCCATACCTGGGGCGTGGGGCGGAAGAAGCCATAGGCCTCCCGTGTCTCGGGCGAAAGGGCCAGACCCGCTCGGCGGAAGGTGGGCGAGGTGGCGGGGTGGGTAACGCCCTGGAAGGCCTTTATGGTGAAGGCAAAGCCCCGGGGGGCTTCCTCACGCCACTTCCGCAGGGTCTCCGGGCGGGGAGGGCGGTAGAAGGTCTGCTGGACCTCCACCGCTCCGAACTGGCGGTAGTAGGAGGGACGGGAGCCGGCGAACCCGCAACAGCCGACTTTGACCATCCTTTGCCCCCTAGGTATAATACCCCCGTGCACGAAGCGACGGCGCACCCAAAAGGCCGAATGCGAGAGGAGGACCTGTGGGCGGTGTGGGCGAGGGCCTCTCCCGGTTGGGGCTTTCTGCCCGCCAGCGACGGGCACCGCTATCGTGTCCTCTACCCCGGGCGTTTGAGTCGTAGCCTTGGCCCCGACTTTCAAGACACCGTCCTTCTGCGGGACGATGGGCGGCTGCTCAAGGGCGATGTGGAGGTGCACCGTGCCCTCCACGGGTGGGAGGCCCACGGCCACGCCGGCGACCCCCGGTATCGGGGCGTCCTCCTTCACGTCGTGCTGAGAGGGGCGCTCCACTTTTCCCCTTTGCCTCCACACATAGACCTGTCTGTCGCCCTTCACTTCCAAGGCGATGGGACGGCCTTCCCTTATGTGGGGGCCATCCCTTCCAAAGGGTGTTTGCATCGCTGGGCCGACGCCCGCTTTCGGCAAAGGGCGTCCGCCTACGCCCGTCTCATAGCATCCCTGGGGGCCGACGAGGCCCTCTACCGGGGGCTGATGGAGGGGATGGGCTATGGGGCCAATCGGGAGCCGATGCGCCTGCTGGCGGAGGCGGTGCCCTATCGTGTCCTTCGGCGGGTCGCCCTGCCCTGCCCGCCGGACCAGCGCCCCCTCCTGCTTGGAGCGGTTCTGTTAGGGAGTGGGGGGCTTCTCCTGCCTGAGAGCGACCTGGCTCCTTTGTGGACGGCTACCGGGCTTGGCGCTATCCTGGGACGGGGGGCTTGGACCTGGGCCGGTGTGCGCCCCGCCAACCGCCCCGAGCGACGCCTGTGGGGGATGGCCCTCCTCCTGGACCGCTGGTGGGAGGGGGGTCTGCTGGCGGGGATATGTGGGACGGTGGGGCAGGGGCCTCGTCGGTTGGAGGCGGCGCTTATGGTGTCTTCGCCCCTAGGGGGGCCTGCCCTGATCGGACACCAGCGGGCACGGGAGTTGGTGGTGAGCATCGTCCTCCCTTTCCTGTGGGCGTGGGCGGTGTATACCGGCGATGCGCCCCTGCGCCGGGCCGTATGGGGGGTGTGGAAAACCTTCCCCCCACCTGAGGAGAACACGGTAAGCCGGGCCATGCGTGCCCTTCTGCCCTCTCCCCTGCCCAACACCGCCCGCCTTCAGCAAGGCCTGCTGGCCTGGTCCCATCGGTTGGGGCTGGCATGCTAGAGGTCCTGCGCTCCATCGCCCTGGAGGTGGGCAACCTCCTGCTGGAGCACTTCCGCCGAGGCACCGCCACCCAGGTGGTGCAGGAGAAGGGGGCCGACGACTTTACCCTGGAGGCCGACCGCCACGCCCAAGAGGTAGCCCTATCCCTTCTCCATCGGCACCACTTTGGCGGGGCGCTCCTGGCCGAGGAGACGCCGGGAGG
>BEHZ01000121.1 GCA_002923335.1 bacterium HR23
TCCGTCGGGCCCTGGAGCGTTTGATGGAACGCTTCGCCGACTCCCCTGACGACCTCCCACTCCTCAAGGACCTGAAGGAGGTGGTGGCCATTGCCCGCTCCCTCCCCTTTGCGCCCGACCTCTGGGGCGTGCAGAACACCTACTACGCCCTCCTCCAATCCGTTTACCCCGACTTCCTCCACCGAGCCCGGCAAGGGGACGCCGAGGCGCAACTGTGGGTTGACCTCTTCACCGCCCTGGGGGACCTCCTGCTTGTCCGTATTCCATAGGCGGGCTGGCCCTCCCCCTCGGCCTGCCCTACAATAGGGGCGACGACCACCGCCATAAGGAGGGGGCTATGCCTCGGCAGAGCGTCGTCCTGAACTACTACAACGGCCAGTGGCACAAAGCCGAGACCACCCAACTCTTGGAGGTGTTCAACCCTGCCACGCAGGACCTGCTGGCCCATACCCCCCTCTCGGGGCCGGACGAGGTGGGGAAAGCCGTCCAGTCGGCCCTTCAGGCCTTCCCCCGGTGGGCACGCACCCCGCCTGTGGAGCGCATCCAGTATCTCTTCCGCCTGAAGGCCATGCTGGAGAAGTATACCGACGAGTTGGCCCGCCTCATCGTGCAGGAGAACGGCAAGACCCTGGCGGAGGCCAAAGGGGAAGTGCGCCGGGGAATAGAGAATGTGGAGGTGGCCTGCGGGATCCCCACCCTCATGCAGGGCTACAACTCCGAGGATGTGGCACAGGGGATAGACGAGACGGTGCTGCGCCAGCCCCTGGGGGTGGTAGCCGCCATCACCCCCTTCAACTTCCCGGCCATGATCCCCCTCTGGTTCCTCCCCTACGCCATCGCCTGTGGCAACACCTTCATCCTGAAGCCTTCGGAGAAGGTGCCCCTCACCGCCCAGCGCCTCTTTGCAATCCTGGAAGAGGCGGGTCTGCCCCCAGGCGTTGTGAACCTGGTCAACGGCGCCAAAGAGACGGTAGACGCCCTCTTGGACCATCCCCAAGTGCGGGCGGTGAGCATGGTGGGGTCCACGCCAGTGGCCCGATATATCTACGCCCGGGCCGCCGCCAACGGCAAGCGTGTCCAGTGCCAGGCGGGCGCCAAAAACCATGTGGTCATTATGCCCGACGCAGATTTGGACCTGGCGGTGCGCGCCACGACTGAGAGCGCCTTTGGGTGTGCCGGCCAGCGGTGTCTCGCCGCCTCGGTGGCGGTAACGGTAGGGTCCGCCCATGCGCCCTTCCGGGAGGGCATAGCCGAGACCGCCCTGGCTTTGCGGGTGGGCTATGGGCTGGAGGAGGGGGTGCAGATGGGTCCGGTGATCACACCGCAGAGCAAGGCACGCATTGAAGGCCTCATCGCCCAGGGGCTAGAGGAGGGGGGCAGGGCAGTGGTGGACGGGCGCAACCCCCGCATCCCCGGCTATGAGAAAGGGAACTTCATCCGCCCCACCGTTCTGGAGGGTATCCCCCTCTCCAGCACCCTGCATCGCACCGAAATCTTCGGCCCTGTGCTGACCCTGGTCCCGGTGAACACCCTGGAGGAGGCCATAGACCTCATCGCCCGCAACCCCTATGGCAATGCGGCGAGCATCTTCACCCGAAGTGGGGCTGCCGCCCGCCAGTTTCGGAGCCAGGTGCCTGTGGGAAATGTGGGGGTAAACATAGGCGTGCCGGCGCCGGTGGCCTTCTTCCCTTTCAGCGGATGGAAGGAGAGTTTCTTCGGCGTTCTGCATGGACAGGGGCGGGATGCGGTGGCCTTCTACACGGAGCAGAAGGTGGTGATAGAGCGGTGGGGATAGCCCCTTGGATGGGAGAGAGGGGGTGCGCTATAATAGGGTTGTCGCTCCCCGATAGCTCAGTGGTAGAGCGGGCGGCTGTTAACCGCTTGGTCGCAGGTTCGAATCCTGCTCGGGGAGCCAGGTTGGACGGTGGAAAGAACCACGGCGTCCGGTAATTCCCTGCCCTTTTCCGGCAATCGTCCCCTCCTCCAGGAAGGCCCGCAGGTCCTCCACATAGGCGGCCAGAACCGCCACCTGCAGAAGCAGGCTTCCCCGCTCCTGCACCACCTCTTCCATCTCCTCCCGGATCCTCTGCAGTTCCTGTAGCCTCTGCCTCTGCTCCCGGATGCGGGGGGCCAGGTCGTCCAGGTCCATCTTCCTCGTCTCCAGGGCGTCGTAGAGGCCGTCGAGACGCCGGCGCACCTCCGCCATCTCCTCCTCTATTGTAGACACCCGCGTCGCCCAGTCCTGGGCCAGGCTGTCCATCTCTTCCACTACCATCCGCGCCAGGGCCAGCAGGTTCTCGCCCGTCAGGATGCACTCCTTCAGCCGCTCCAACACGAACCGGTCCAGTTTCTCGGCGTTCAGGTAGGGGGCATCACAGGAGCCTGCGCCCTGCTTTAGCAGGGTTCCGCACACGTAGTATCGGTACTCCCCGTTCTTGGCGTCCTGGCCGATAAAGGCCTTTCCACACCGTCCGCAGTTGAGAAGACCGCTGGGCAGATAGGGGCTTGAGACCCGGCGGGGGTGGATCCGCTTCGGGGACCGGGCGGTCAGCATCTCCTGGACCATCTCAAAGGTCTCCCGATCCACCAGGGGTTGCCACGTGTTCTCCACCCGCACCGCCTGGACGGGGTGGCCGTGGCGAGAGGACCGGCCCCAGACCAGAGTCCCTGTGTAGACCTCGTTCCTCAGCAGGTAGTGGAGGTTGGAACTCGTCCAGGGCCGGCCCCCGGGGCGCAGGAGGCCTTCCCGGTTGAGGGTCTGACAGATGTCCTTCAGGCCCTTCCCCTGGAGGGCCTCCCTGAAGATGCGCTTCACCACCGGGGCCGTCTGATGGTCTGGCTGCAGGGTGATGCGCTCCCGGTTCCCGTCCCTGACCTTGACCCGTTTGTAGCCGTAGGGGGCGACGGGGGTGATGTAGGAGCCCCGGCTGGCGCTCTCCCGCATCCCCCTCAGGGTCTCCTGGGCCAGGTTGTGGGAGAAGAACTCGTCCAGGCTCTCACTGACGGCCTCCAGGAGTTTCCCTGCCAGCGAGTCATCAGCCGGTTCGGCGATGGAATCCTCCCGGCTCCGGGCGAAGCGGGAGTACTTCCACACCAGGACCATCTGGAAGGGCCGGTTAGGCTTCCGTGCGTCGGCGACCATCTGCTGGAAGGCGGGGCGCCTGGCGGGGCGTCCGCTCTCCCCCTCGTCCACGTACTCCCGCACCACCCTGTAGCCGTGGCTTCGGGCATAGTCTCTCAGGGCCTTCAGTTGAGCAGAGATGGAGAGGTCCACATCCTGCCTCTCTGAAGACACCCGGGCATAAAGGGCCACGTCCATACTGCCACCCCCCTAAATGATCTGGTAGCTCTCGCTTCGGACATCCGCCGCGGGGTCAGTCAGCTGGGCCTCCAGTAGGTGCCGGTCGTCGTAACGCAGCACCAGCAGGAGGACCTTGGCCAGGCGGCCATACCACCGCACCGGCCGGGCCAGAGCGACGAGGTCGTTATATCCCCAAAAATCAAAGCCTCGGACCCGCTCCACAAGGAGAGGCCGGCCCGTGCGGACCACATACTCGGCAGCCGACCCCTGAAGCACCGGCCCGCCCCTTCTCGGGAAGACGTGCCGGGGATAGCGGAACGGCCGGAACACCGCCCGGGGCCGGGCAAGGCGGATGCCCGGGGTCCGGACAAGATGTCCCACCACAAAGTCTGCCGGAGTGACCTCCTAGGGCCAGGTGTCAGGGGGCCCTTGTGCAACACGTTCATAGAGGGCGATGAGGAAGTCCAGGCGGTCTCCCAGGAGCTCCCTGGCCCGGTAAATCACCGAGGCATAGGAGCGGTGAAACTGGTGGCGCACGGCCAGGAGGTCAAAGCCGGTCTGAAGGAGATAGGGCACAAAGACCTCCTTCTGCATCAGGACTGCGGCCGCGAACCTGTCGGCCTCCCGGCAGAGGGCGTTTCTGTCGGGCACCTAATAGCCGGGCACCAGCAGGGCCAGCCTCTCCTGGATGATCTCGTAGGCCTCGTGGAGAATGCTGTGCTCCTGGGCCCCCGTCCACTGCTCCTGTTCGTAAAGGATGGTGGGGTCGCCTCCGTCCGGGCCGTAACTGAAGTGAAGGCCACGGAGGCCTGAGGGCAGGCGTTCAGCCCTGAGTTCCCCCACACCGGCCTCCCGAAGGACCTGATGGAGCTCCATCAGGTGGGGATAGGTGGAAAGAGCAAAATAGTCCACAAACTCCAGGGCGATCCGTCCGGGCGAGGCCTTCCCGGCCATCCCTTTCTTCACCAGCCGCCTGCAGAACCCGTCCAGGTCCCTTCCCATCCACCACCTCCATCCCTCTAGTCCAGAAGACGCTTCCCCGTCAGGCGCTCATACATCTGCACGATGAACCGCTTGGCCTCCACGGTGAGCCCCTTTCCCTCCAACCGGGTGCCGAACTGGAACCGCGGGTCCGCCATCACATACTGGAACGCCCGCTCCACCTCCGCCTCCTCGCTGACGGCCTCGGGCTCGCCCAGATGGCCGGCCATCTCCAGCAAGTGGCGCAGGCTCACCCCGTAGACAGGGGCCAGGCGCTTGAGGATGTCGGGGCTGGGCCTGCGCTGGCCCTTCTCTATCTGGATGAGATAGGGGTTGGAGACCCCCGTCCTCCGGCTGACCTCACGGGCGCTCAGGCCCTGCGCCTGCCGTAGTCGCCTCAGATAGTCCCCCAGGGCCTTCAAGTCCATCCTACACCTCCATGTGCCCGGTCCGGGGCTTCTGCCGGCTGGCCCTACTATATCAATTTTGCTTCATTAATGCAAGCATTTTCCGGCCACTAGACCCCAATTGTCCGAAGGGCCTTGCGAATATCGCTCGCTGTCCCTTTAATGGAATCATGAAATGAGTAGGCGAAGGAAGCCATTGCGGGTGAGGCTGAAGGAGCGGGCGGTTTGGACAGCCCTGGAGCGGCTCCACATCTCCCAGAATGAGTTGGCCCGCCGGCTGGGGATTTCCTCTGGCTACCTGTCCCAACTCATCTGCGGGCGGCGGAGCCCCTCGGCCCGCCTGCGCCGGCGCTTCCTGGAGGTCCTGGGGCCACTGGGGTTTGACGACCTCTTCTTCCTGGAGGAGCAATGAGGGTCCGCGAGGTGCCGGGGGATATGGAT
>BEHZ01000122.1 GCA_002923335.1 bacterium HR23
GAAGGCACGCGCAGGAGCAACACCCGATGGTTCGGCACGGCGGCTCCCCTCCCTTATTCCGCCTGCGCCGCCCCTTCAGCGTATTAGAGTCCAACGGGATTTCCATCCCTCGTTCAGGGTGAAAAAAGAACGACCGTTTCGCCTCTTGCCTGGACGGACGAACTAGTTCCGCGGCACGACAGGACTAGTTCCCCGCGTTCTCCTGCAGTGACCAAGGGAGCCCGGAGGGCTTCTTCCCCCTAGCCGGGGGTGTTGAGCCCTGGGGGGCTTGCCCTCCACTGGTGGCTGTGATATGACAATAGGCGAAGCGGACGGAAGCGGGATGTGGAGTTGGCCTCAATAGGGAGCGGGAGTAGGGCTCATGATCATTAGCCTGCGGGAGCGGATGGGGTTGCTGTTTCTCGCCTTTTTCCTCCTTGTCGCCATCTCCGTCCTGGCCATGTTCCTCGCCATTGAGGGCCAACAGAAGGACGCCTTGGTCATCAACTTGGCGGGCCGGCAACGCATGTTGCTCCAGGCCATGACACGTCACGCTCTGGAACTGGAGAAGCACCCTACGGAATTGCAGCATCGCCAGGCTCTCACCGAAGCCGCGGCCACCTTCGAGAGCACGCTACAAGCGTTGGAACAGGGAGGACCGGCTCCTTACCTCCTCGGACAAACGGTGCCTCTTCCCCCACCACAGGACCCGGTGGTGCGAGAACGGTTGGCGCAGGTGAGGACGGGCTGGGGGCTAATGGAGGCCTACATCGAGACGTTGCTATCCACATCTCCGGGCACCCTCGCCTTCGGCCGGGCGGTGGAAGCAGTGGAGGCACAATCCTTTCCCCTGGTGCAGGCCATGGATGAAGCGGTGCGCGCCTTTGAGCGGGCGGCCACGGCCAAGGTGCAGCGTTTGCGCTTCATCCAGGTGCTCTTCCTCGTTGCCGCGGTGGCCCTGGTGTTGCTGGGATACGGGCTAACGTATCGCACCGTCATTCGTCCGCTGCGGGTATTGCAGAGAGTGGCCCTGGAAATCGGTCGTGGGGAACGGACACGGCCGGTGCCCGACTTGGGAAGGGACGAGAGCGGGCAACTGGCGCAGAACTTGGAGCTCATGCGCCGGCAACTGTATGCCGCGCGGGAAAACCTGGAGGCCCAGGTGGCGCAACGCACGCGCGAGTTGGAAGCCCTCTACGATGTGAGCCGTGAGATCTCCTCACGCCTGGACATCAGGCACGTGCTGCGCTCGGTGACGGACAAGGCACGGGAGTTGTTGGGGGCGGAAGTGGCAGCTCTCTGCCTGCTGGATAGGAATCATCGCCGCCTGTATTTGGAAGCCCTTAGCGGTCCCGACAAAGCCCTGAAAACGTCCCAAGCCTCCACCGACAGCCCTCTGGTGACACAGGTCCTTGGTGCCAAAGGGGCGGTTGTATGCGATATGGCGGGCTGTGGGGGGTGGTGCACGGTTCTGGAGCCCACCTTCCAGGATAGCCACCTGGCGGCGCCGCTGCGCATCGGCGACCGGGTGATCGGGGCGCTGTGTGTAGGAAGTTCACGGAGGGGGGTCTTCTCAACCCATGGGGTGCATCTCCTCACCAAATTAGCGGATTCCGCCGCCATCGCCTTGGAGAACGCACGCCTCTACGAGCAGGCGGAGCGAGTAGCCGCCCTGGAAGAGCGCCAGCGTCTGGCGGCCGAAATCCACGATGGCCTGGCCCAGAGCCTGAGTTACCTGGGGCTCAAAGTGGATAGGGCCACGGAACTGATTGAAGCCGGCGACCACGCCCGGGCCGTCCAGGAACTCCAGCACGTGCGTGCCGTGGTCGGTGAAACCTCCCGAACGGTGCGCCGCTCCATCGCGGACCTCCAGGAAAGGCGCCCTGGCCCCCGTTCGCTGCAAGAGCGGCTGGCCAAAGTGGTGGACGAATTGAAAGCTGCCGGTGCACCACTGGTGGAACTGAACGTTTATGGCGAGACCCCTTTGCAGTTGCCACCAGAGGACGCGGAGCAGGTGGTGCGGGTGGTGCAGGAAGCACTGACGAACGCCTGCCGTCACGCCGTCGCGCACCGCATTCAGGTGCGCTTGAGCGTAGGCGAGGAGGCAGCGACGGTTGTCGTGGAAGACGATGGCTGCGGTTTCGATCCAAATCGTCCACAGGAAGGGGAAGGCCACTTCGGACTAAGCATCATGCGTGCCCGGGCAGCACGCCTCCGGGGGCAGTTGACCATCGACTCGGCACCGTGGAAGGGAACGCGCGTGGTGCTGCGCTGGCCGCTGGTTGCAAGGGACGGCAAATTCGCGTTGAAGGAGTGGGAAGGTGGAACGCATTCGGGTGTTGCTGGTGGATGATCACCTCCTGTTCCGGGAGGGTCTGGCGGGCATTTTGAACGCCCAACCGGACTTCGAAGTGGTGGGAGAGGCCAGCGATGGGCTGGAAGCCGTGGTCAAGGCTCAGGAGTTGGCGCCGGACTTGATCCTGATGGACATCATGATGCCGGGCTACGATGGCTTGGAGGCAACGCGTCAGATCAAGCGCATGCTCCCTGCCACCACTATCGTCATCCTGACCGTGCGCGATGACGAGGAGAAGCTGTTCGAAGCCATCAAGAGCGGTGCGCAGGGGTATCTGCTGAAGGACATCCGTTCCCGGGAGATGCTCGAGTTGTTGCGGGGGGCGGTGCGAGGTGAGGCGGCCATCACCCCGGCCTTGGCGGGGCGCATGTTGGAGGAATTCCGGCGCTTAAGCCGTCAGGCATCCGCGGACGCCGTTGACGAGTCGGTCACGCTCACTCAGCGGGAACAGGAGGTGCTCAGCCTGGTGGCCCAGGGGGCCACGGACAAAGAGATCGCCGAGGCGTTGTCCATCAGCCTGCACACTGTCAAAAGCCACATGCGCAATATCCTCGCCAAGCTGCACGTGAGCAAACGCTACGAGGCGGCGCGCTATGCCCGCGACAGAGGGCTGGTGTAGGCGTTGTCCGGTTTCCCCGCCGTGGGGGGGGAGAAACACCCCCGCCTCAACGCCACCGCTTTCAGACCTTTGAGTCCCCGGCGCCGGGGGAAGCCTTCGTGCTCATCAACGATCATGACCCCAAGCCCCTCTATTACCAGTTCGCCTTCGATCTGGAAGGGCAGTTCACCTGGGAATATCTGGAGACGGGACAAGAGGCCTGGAGGGTCCGCATTGGACGAAAAGCGGGCTAACTTCCGTCTTGCACGGGTCCTCCTCGCGCTGGGAGGCGCCTCCCTGGTCCTGGGGATGCTGGCAGGCCTGGCCAGGATAGAGTGGCCCACCCGCCTGGGCGGTCCGGCGGTTGCCTCCCACGCGCCCTTGATGGTCAGCGGGTTCCTGGGCACCCTTATCTGCTTGGAGCGGGCGGTGGGGACGGGCTGGCGGTGGGCCCTTCTTTTGCCCTTCATAAGCGGGCTTGGGGCGCTGGGGATCGCCCTGGGGGTAGACGGGGCCCGGTGGGCCCTGGTCTTGCCTGGGCTGGGCCTTGCCGGCCTCTACCTTCGGCTGGCCCGACGCCCCTCCCTGCCCTATCTTCTGCCCATGGCGGTGGGCGCCGCGGCTTGGGCCATGGGAAACGCCCTCTGGGCTCTGGGCAGGCCCCTGGACACCGCCGTGGCCTGGTGGCAGGCTTTCCTGGTCACCACCATCGTCGCCGAACGGCTGGAACTGGCCCGGATTGGACTCCAGGGCCGGGCCCCTGGGGCCCTGTTCCTGGCGGGGCTGCTTTTGCTCTGGGCCTCAGGGTCTCTGGCCCTCACGGGGAACCCACTCCACCGCCTTGTGGCGGGGCTGGGAATGGCCCTTCTGGCCCTTTGGCTCCTTCTCTACGATGTGGCCCGCCGGAACCTCCGCCTGCAGGGGCTCTATCGCTATATGGGCGTTGCCCTGCTTTCGGGCTCCCTCTGGCTGGCAGTTGGGGGCCTCCTCTCCTTGGTGGCGTTTTTCGCGCCAGAGTTGCCCTTGCGGGACGCCCTCCTGCACAGCGTCTTCCTGGGGTTCGTAATGGGCATGGTCTTCGCCCACGGCCCTCTCATCTTTCCCTCGGTCTCGCGCCTGCCTTTCGCCTACCATCCGGTCCTCTTCGCCACCCTGGCCCTCCTCCACCTCTCCCTGGTGGCCCGGGTGGTGGGCGGGCTGTTGGGCCTTGCACCTCTGCGCTCCTGGGGCGGGCTGGGCAACGCCCTGGCCCCGACGCTGTTCTTCGGATCCGTGGTGGGTCTCGCCGTGCGGGGTAGGAAGGGGCGGTCCATCAGGCCGGCAGAGCGGGCGGAGGGAGGACATGGCAGAGCAGGCTGACCGCATTCTACCGGGACTGCCAGTATTCCCCAGGACGGAGAACCCCGTTTGGCCAGGGCTCAGGGTGAGCGGCTTGGTGGAGAAGCCCACCGCCTTTTCCCTGGGGGACTTGAAGGCCCTTCCCCAGACCACGGTGGTAGCCGACTTCCGTTGTGAAGAGGGGTGGGTGGTGCCCCGGCAGACATGGGAGGGGCCGAGGGTGGCGGAGGTGCTGCGGCGGGTGAGAGTCCTCCCCGAAGCACGCTGGATTGAGGCAGGTGCAGGGGACTTCACCATCGCCCTGTCCGTGGAGGAGGCGCTGCAGGGGGACGCCCTCCTGGCCCTGCGCCTCAACGGCGAGCCGCTGCCCCCCGAGCACGGCGGTCCCTGCCGGCTGGTAGTGCCGGGGAAAGCCTGTTACACCAGTGTGAAATGGGTGGACCGCCTGTGGCTTGTGGCCGATCGCCCGAATGAGATAGGGAAGGCCATCGCCCTCTTCCGGATCGGCCGCGAGACACTGTAGGCAGGGCCCACCCTAAGACCGGCAGGGCGTGCCCGGGGAGAACGGAGCCCGGCCCTGGGAGGGCCGCCAAGGCGTTGTCCCCCATCCCTTACTGTTCTCTGTGAACGCGCCCTCCCATCAGGTCGGGC
>BEHZ01000123.1 GCA_002923335.1 bacterium HR23
TCCGCTCCCAGGGATGGAGCGCCTACAAAATCCACCCCCACGGCATCCCTAAGGAGGATATCGCCATCTGCCGTGCGGTGCGTCAGGCGGTGGGGGAGGATATGGTGCTGATGCTGGACTCCATGTGGGCCTACACCTACGAGGACGCCCTGCGGGTAGGGCGGGCCATTGAAGCCCTGGACTTCCTCTGGTATGAAGACCCCCTGGCCGAAGAGGATATCTACAACTACACCAAACTGTGCCAGAAACTGGACATCCCTATTATGTCCATTGAATGGGTGCCCGGCCGTTTCTACGGCACCCCAGTGTGGATCCTCCTGAAGGCCACGGACATCCTGCGGGGAGATGTGGCGGTGTCGGGAGGCATTACCCCCCTGGTGAAGATAGCCCACCTGGCCGAAGCCTTCCGCATAAAGTGCGAGGTGCACCACGGGGGCAACTCCCTCAACAATGTGGCCAACCTCCATGTCATCATGGCCATCCCCAACTGCGACTACTACGAGTTCTTCCCCTCCACGGGGGCCAACAAGTTCGGCCTGGTGGAGGATATTGAGGTGGATAGCCAGGGCTATGTGCACGCCCCCACCAAACCCGGCCTGGGCTACGAGATAGACTGGGACCTGATACGGCGGGAGACGGTGCAGGTGCTCACATAAGGGGTGGCCCTGCGCTCCTACACCACCAGAGGAGGTGCACCGTGTTCAAGTGGATTGACCACATTGTGGTGGCGGTGCAGAACCTGGAACAGGCGGTGCAGGACTACCAGAACCGTCTGGGGCTGACCCCCACCGGAGAGGTGGGGAAAGCCCATCCCCACCTGGGCCTGCGCAACGCCTACTTCTACCTGGGCACCTCGGGACGCTTTATTGAACTGGCTGAGCCCCTCGGCCCCGACACCCCTCTGGGGCGCACCCTCCAGCGGCGGGGCGAGGGCATCCACCTGGTGGCTCTGGCGGTGGAGGACCTGGCCCAGGCCAAAGCGGAACTGCACAGGCGGGGTGTGCGCACCATTGAAGCCACCGGGATGCTCTTCATCCACCCCAGCGAGACCCACGGGGTGCTCATCCAGTTGGTGGAGCGCAAGGGATAGCCTACCCTCCCAGGCGTTGAACCGCCGTCGCCCCTAGCACCGCCAGGATGGTGGCTGGCACCGCCAGGCGCACCAGCCAGGTGCCGGACCACCCCACAAACCCCTTCTGCACCTCCGCCTCCATCAGGCGGAAGGGGACAAGCCACCCCAGCACCACCGCCGTGCCCAGCACCCCCAGGGGAAGGACCAGAAGCCCCGTCAGGTTGTCCAGGATGTCCAGCACCGGGGCGCCCCCCAGGCGCAGGGAGACCCCGCTGTAACTCAGGGCGCTGGCCAAACCCAGCAGGAAAAGGGCAGGGGACAGCAGGGCTATCCCTCGCCCCCGGGAGACGCCCGCCCCCTCCTGCACCCCCACCAGCGCCGTCTCCAACAACGAGACCGCCGACGATAGGCCGGCGATGGTCAGCAGGAGGTAAAAAGGCACGGCCAGGGCCTCCCCCGTGACCCCGGGGAACTGACGAAAGAGGCGGGGCAGGGTGTCAAAGGCCAGCCCCGGCCCTGCCGAAGGCTCTCCGCCAAAGGAGAAGACCACAGGGAAAATCATCAGCCCCGCCAGGAAGGCTGAAAGAGTATCGGCCACCACAACCCACAGGGAGGAGGAGGCGATAGGCTCCCCGCTCTCTAGGTAGGAACCGTAGGTAACCATCACCCCCATGCCCACCCCCACCGAGAAGAACACCTGCCCAAAGGCCGACGCCCACACCAGGGGGTTGGCCAGCGCCTGGGGGTGAGGAGAAAGGTAGAAAGAGACCCCCGCCCGCCAACCGGGGAGGGTAAAGCCGTAAACCGCCAGCCCCAACACCACCAGGAACAGGATGGGCATCATCACCCGGTTCGCCCGCTCAATCCCTCTCCGCACCCCCAGCACAACGATGCCCACCGTAACCGCCCCCATAGCCAGGAAAAAGAAGAGGGAGTTATAGCCCCGGGTGAAGTCGGCGAAGGAGGGGAGGGAGCCGACCATGCTGTGCACCATATACCCGAAGGCCCACCCCACCACCACCAGATAGTAACTCAGGAGCACCAGCGCCCACAGGGCGATGAAGGCCCCCAACCACCCCGCCCACGGGCGCACCGCCCGAAACGCCCCCAGCACCCCACCCCGGAAATGCCTCCCCCCCGCCAGTTCCAGCATCAGCACAGGCAGTCCGCACAGGAGAAGGGCCAGTATATAGGGAACCAGAAAGGCACCCCCGCCATTCACCCCCACCAGATAGGGGAAGCGCCAGAAGTTGCCAATGCCGATGGCCGAGCCAACGGTGGCCAGAATAAACCCCAGCCGGGAAGACCACCTCTCCTGGGCCATGGGCCAGAACTTCTAGCCCCGTGGCAGGCCCAGCCCCCGCAGAGCGATGATGTTCCTCTGCACCTCGCTGGTGCCGGCCCGTATGGTATGGGAGAAGGAGTCGGCCCACTCCAGGGCGATACGCCCGTCCAGGAAGGCCCATTTGGAGCCTTTGTGCAAAAGGCCATACATCCCCAGCATCTGGACACCGAAGGAGTAGACCTGCTGGGCGGTCTCGCTCCCCATCAGTTTGGAGAGGGACGCCTCCTTGTTGGGCACCTTCCCCTGGGACTGCATCCAGGCGACCTCGTAGGCCACAAGGGTGCCCACCTGCACGCTGATGGCCAGATCCGCCAGGCGATGGCGCACCAGGGGGTGAGAAGCCAGGGGCTTCCCGCCAAGGGAGACCTCCCGGGCCAACTCCACCAACTCGTGCACCGCCCGGCGGTTGGAGGCGTGGCGCCCTACTCCGGAGCGCTCAAAGTCCAGGGTCGTCGCCGCCACATACCAGCCCCGGTTCTTCTCCCCCACCAGATAACGCTTGTTCACCCGCACCCCGTCAAAGAACACCTGGTTGAAGTAGTGGACGCCAAACATGTTCAGGATGGGGCGAACGGTGATACCGGGGCTGCGCATGTCCACAATGAAGACGCTGATGCCCCGATGTTTCTCCGCCGAAGGGTCGGTGCGGGCCAGCAGGTAGCAATGGGTGGAGCGGTGCGCCCCCGAGGTCCATATCTTGGAGCCGTTGATAATGTAATCGTCCCCGTCCTCCACCGCACGGGTCTGGAGGGAGGCCAGGTCGGAGCCGGAACCCGGCTCGCTGAACCCCTGGCAGAAGATAATTTCCCCCCGCGCGATGCCCGGCAGGAACTCCTGCTTCTGCTCCTCGGTGCCGTAGAGCATCAGGATGGGGCCGACCATGTGGGTGCCCACGCTCACATCCCGGGTGGGCACCCGCCAGTAGGCGGTCTCCTCCTGGTAGATCACCTGCTCCATAAGGGAGCGCCCCTGGCCACCATATTCCCGGGGCCAGTGCATAGTCAGCCAACCCCGCTGGGCCATCTGGGCGGTGAGTTGGCGGATAAAGCGCCAGTTCTCCTCCACAAAGTAGGAATCCGGGTCAATGCCCCGCCAGTTGGGGGGGAGCACCGCACGAATGAACTCGCGTAACTCCTGGCGGAAAGCCTCCTGCTCCGGGGTGAAGCGAAAGTCCATGCCTGCCTCCTGCGCTCTAGCCTTTCTCTGTGCCCCTCTGATTATAGCGGTTTCCCTCTGGCCGTCCCGCCCCCCAATAGGGAAGCCCTGCCGGGCTCTCCCCATCCTTCTGCTAGTATAAAGCCACAAGCCTAGACGCAGGAGGTGGCTATGCATCCGGAGCAGAAACTGCAGGAGTTGGGCCTCTCCCTTCCCCCGCCCCCTTCCCCGGCGGCGAACTATGTAACGGCGGTGCGCACGGGGAACCTGGTCTACCTGGCGGGCCACGGCCCCCGGCGCCCCGACGGCACCTACATCACCGGCAAGGTGGGGAGAGACCTCACCCCAGCGCAGGCATATGACGCGGCCCGCCAGGTGGGGCTGAACCTTCTGGCCAGCCTGAAGGCGTGCATCGGCGACCTGGGGAAGGTCAAGCGGGTGGTGAAGGTGTTGGGGATGGTGAACGCCGACCCCTCCTTCACCGAGCACCCCCGGGTCATCAACGGGTGCTCGGACCTTTTCGTTGCGGTCTTTGGGGAGAAGGGGCGCCACGCCCGCTCGGCAGTGGGCATGGGGAGTCTCCCCTTCAACATCCCCGTGGAGATCGAGGCCATTGTGGAGGTGGAGGAGTAAGACCTCGCCCCGTGCTACAATAGCGAGACAAAAGCGCAGTTGGAGGAGTGCCATGGGCAGCCGAGCGGTGTTCTTGGTCCCCCCGGGCAACCCCTGGGCACAGCGTGCCCAACGCCTCCCCGCCGACCTGGGTATCCAGGTGGTGGACATGAGCCTGCCCGATGACCAGAAGGCGTCCCTCTGTCAGGATGCGGAGGTGCTGGTGCTGGGCGTCTCGGAAATCTCCCCCGATTTTGTGCGCCGTCTGCCCCGCTTGAAGTTCATCCAACTCCTGTCGGCGGGGTTTGACCGCATTGATGTGCAGACCATCTCGGAGATGGGCATCCGCATCTGCAACAACTCCCCCTCTATTGCCCCCTCGGTGGCCGACCACACCCTTATGCTCATGCTGGCCTGCCTGCGCCATCTTATCCCGTCGTGGAAGAGCGTTCAGCATCGGCGGTGGGCGCAGGAACTGCAGGGCCTGGACAACCGGGAACTCACGGGGAAGACCATTGGCATTGTGGGCTTTGGGAACATCGGACGGCAGGTGGCCCGGCGTTTGCTGGGGTGGGAGGTAACGGTGCTCTACCACGACATCGTCCCCGCCCCGGCCCAGGTGG
>BEHZ01000124.1 GCA_002923335.1 bacterium HR23
GAGAAGATGAGCAAGAGCCGGGGGAATGTGGTGGACCCCTGGAGCGTGATCCGCCAGCATGGGGCCGATGCGGTGCGCTGGTATCTCTTTACCGCCACGCCCCCTGGGAGCGATAGGCGCTTCTCCGCCACCCTGGTGGGGGAGGCGGTGCGCCGTTTCCTCCTTATCCTCTGGAATACCTACAACTTCTTCCTTACCTATGCGGTGCTGGATGGTTTCGACCCCACCAAAGCCCCCAATCCCGGCCCCCGCACGGTGCTGGACCGGTGGCTCCTTTCGGAACTGCACGACCTGGTGGAAGGGGTTACCGACCTGCTGGAGCGCTACGACCCCACCGCCGCCGCGCGCCGGATAGAGGGCTTTGTAGACCTCCTCTCCACCTGGTATGTGCGCCGCAGCCGTCGCCGTTTCTGGAAGACCCAGAGCGACGAAGACAAACTCTCTGCCTTCCATACCCTCTATACTTGCCTGGAGACCCTCTCTCGCCTCCTGGCCCCCTTCACCCCCTTCCTCGCCGAGGCCCTTTACCAGAACCTGGTGCGCTCGGTGGACCCCCACGCCCCCCTCTCTGTGCACCTGGCGTCCTGGCCCGTGCCAGACCCCTCGTGGCGCGACCCCACCCTGCAACGGGCCACCAAGGTGGCCCTCACCGTGGTGCGGTTGGGGCGCTCGGCTCGCAGTAAGGCAGGCATCCGCACCCGGATGCCCCTGGAGGCCCTGCTGGTGAAACTCCCCTCGCTCCAAGAGGAGTCCGCCCTGCGCCTCTTGGCCGAGGAGGTGCGGGAGGAGTTGAATGTGAAGCGTCTGGAGGTGGTGGCCAACGAGGAGACCTTCCTCTCCTACACGGTGCGGGCACGCCGGGACCTGCTGGGCGCCCGCTACGGCCCACGGGCGGAGGACGCCGTCCACGCCCTGGGCGTCCTCCCCACCCGCCAGGTGGTGGAGGCAGTGAAGGCGGGGAAACCCCTCACCGCAGGCGAGTTCACCATTCTACCCGAAGAGGTGGACCTGGTGCCCCAGGACCACCCCGGCTACAGTGCTGTGGTGGAAGGGGGCTATGCGGTTGCGGTTACCACTACCTTGACCCCCGATCTGCACCAGGAGGGGTTGGCCAGGGAACTGGTGCACCGCCTGCAAGATCTGCGCCGCAAAGCCGGCCTGGAGGTGGAGGACCGCATCTACCTCTGGGTGGAGGCCCCCGCCCACTTCCAGCCCGTTTTGGAGCGGTGGGGTGCCTACATCGCTGGGGAGACGCTGGCCCTGCGCCTGGAGATGGGCGCTCCACCCCCCGGCGCCACCACCCTGGAGGCAACCCTAGACGGGCTGAAGGTGCGGGCTGGCTTTCAGAAGGCCCCCGAAAGCGCATAACCCCTTTCCCCTCCCTGCGTTATCATAGAAGTGGAAGATGTGCCCTCGGCCTGGGGAAAGGAGCCCTGGGTTCTCCAGCAACAGGAAGGAGCGCCGTGTCTACGACCCGCCAACTGGTTACCCTGCATACCCAGCCCCGCACGGTGCTGGGGAAAAAGGTGAAGCGCCTTCGGCGTAACGGGTGGACGCCCCTCCACCTCTATGGGCCGGGTATAAGCCCTCGTGCCTTGCAGGCCCGTGCCCCCGACCTGCGCAAGGTTCTTCTCCAGGTTGGGCGGAGCAGGCCGTGCTCGGTGGTCATTGAAGGCGAAGCGGAACCCCACCTGGCTTTCGTGCGGGACATCCAGTTCCATCCCCTCACGGAGGAGGTGCTCCATGTGGACCTCTACCGTGTGGACGTCTCCCAGCGGGTAGAGGCAGAGGTGCCTTTGGTAACGGAAGGGGAGGCCCCCGCGGTGGCGTCCCTGGGGGGCACCCTCGTCATTCCCCACCATACCCTTCCGGTGGAAGGCCTCCCGCTGGAGATTCCCGAAGTCCTGCGCATCAATATCTCCGTTCTAAACGCCTTTGATAAGGTCATTCGGGTGCGAGACCTCTCCCGTCCGCCCGGTGTGGTGGTGAAGGCGGACCCCGAGGAGGTTATCGCCCTGGTGGCCCCGCCACGGGTAGAGGAGGCGGAGGCCGTCCCCGCTCCCGCCCCCGCCGAGGTGGAGGTGGTGCGCCCCGAGCGCAAGGCAGAGGAAGAAGGGGAAGAGGAGTAGGACCGTGCCCGCAGCCCTGCGAAGGGTTCTGCTCTGGATGGCGGTGGGGGTGGCGGCCCTCCTGTTGGCTGGCGGTTGTGCGGGGTTGCGCCTGCGCCCTGAGGCCACCCCTCGTCCTGCTCCTTCACCCACCGCCTCCTTTGCGCCTGTTGCCCAGGTATCTGCTCCCAGCACCCCAACCCTCCCCTCGGTGGCGGAGGTGGTGGCCAAGGTGGCTCCGTCTGTCGTGGCCATCGCTGCAGAGACGCAAGGGGTGGATATCTTCCTGCGCCCCATACGGGGGGTAAGCACCGGCACCGGCGTTATCTTTGACCCCGCCGGCTACATTGTTACCAACGACCATGTCATCGCAGACGCACGGCGAGTGCTGGTTACCCTGAGCGATGAGCGCACTTTTGACGCCAAGGTCGTTGGGCGAGACCCCCTCACCGACCTGGCGGTTCTGAAGATCGACGCCCCCGAGCCCCTTCCGGCCCTTCCCTTTGCCGACCCCGAGGCGATACAGGTGGGGGAGTGGGTCATCGCCATCGGCAACGCCCTGGGCCTGCCGGGGCAACCGACGGTAACGGTGGGCGTGGTGAGCGCCCTTGACCGCTCCACCTCCGTGGGCGACCGTGTCTACAACGACCTGGTGCAGACTGACGCGGCCATCAATGAAGGGAACAGCGGTGGCCCCTTGGTGAACCTGCGGGGGGAGGTGGTGGGCATCAACACCATCGTGGTGCGGGAAGCCCAGGGCATCGGCTTCGCCGTGGGCAACACCACTGTTGTCCCCGTGGTCAAATCCATTGTGGCGCACGGGCGGGTTATCTGGCCGTGGCTCGGGGTGGGGGTGGACAATGTTACCCCCGGCAAGGCGCTGGAACTGGGCCTCCCGGTGCGGGAAGGGGTGCTGGTGCAGGGTGTCCAGCGGGGCGGGCCGGCGGCCAAAGCGGGTATTCAGGCAGGGGACGTTATCACTGCCATCAACGGCATGCCCGTGCCCAATGTGCGCAAACTCCAGCGCATCCTGCGGGAGGACTTCAAGGTCGGCCAGCAGGTTACCGTTACCCTTCACCGCGGCTCCCAAACCCTGGAGAAACAGGTCGTCCTGGAGGAGTTCCCCCGCCCTACCTAGCCCGGCACAGGTGGACGCCCTCATAAGCCTTTTCGCCCGCGTCCTTCCTTCTTTGGGTAAGCACTCGGAAGGTGATATTCTACCTGCGGAGCAAGGGCATTCCTCCCCCTGCTCTGCAGGAGGGGAGCGTGGGAGGGCGCATGCCTGTAGACCTGCTGATACGCAACGGGATGGTGGTGGACGGCACCGGCAACCCCTGGTTTCGGGCTGATGTGGCGGTAGAGGGGGAGCGCCTGCGCCTCTTGCGGGGGGATACCTCCCTTGTGCAGGCGGGGCGGGTCATTGACGCCTCGGGCAAGGTGGTGTGCCCCGGCTTCATAGATATGCACGCCCACTCAGCCCTCACGGTCCTGCGGGACCCCAGACACCTGCCCAAGGTGCTCCAGGGCGTTACCACCGAGGTGGTGGGGGTGGATGGCCTCTCTTACGCCCCCTTCACCTCGGCCGAGGACTTCCAGATGCTCGCCCACCTGAACGCCGGTCTGGATGGACGTCCCCCGCCGGACCTCCGCTACTCCAGCGTGGCGGACTACCTGGCCTGTTATGACGGGAAGACATCCGTCAACATCTGCTACCTGGTGGGCAACTCGGTCCTGCGTATCGCCACGGTGGGGTGGGAGGAACGGCGGGCGACAGCCGACGAGGTGCGCCGTCAGCAGGACATCCTGCGGGAGTGTATGAAAGAGGGGGCGTTCGGCCTCTCTACCGGCCTCACCTATCCCCCCGGCGCCTATGCCGATACGCAGGAACTCATTGCCCTCTGCCGGGTGGTGGCCGAGGAGGGGGGCATTTACGCCACCCATGTGCGCTATCCCCTGGGCGACCGCTTTGCCGACCCCTTCCGGGAGGCCATCGCCATCGCGCGGGCCAGCGGATGCCCCCTCCACATCTCCCACTTCCACACCCCGGTGCCGGGGGGTGCACGCCGTCTCCTGCGCCTGGTAGACGACGCCCGTGCCGAAGGCATTCCCGTTACCTTTGATTCTTACCCCTACCCCTACTCCAGCACCCGCCTGGTCGCCCTGGTGCCCCTCTGGGTGCACAATAGGGGGCCTCAAGCCCTCCTCGCCCGCCTCAAGGACCCGGAAGTGCGCCTGGCCATTGCCCGGGACCCGGATTTCTCCCAGCGGGACTTCCGGCAGGTGCTGGTCTCCAACCTCTCCACCCCCCGATGGCGCAAGTATGATGGATGGAGCCTCCACGCCATCGCCCAGGACACGGGCAGGAGCATCGTTGACACCCTCTGCGCCCTTCTGCTGGAGGAGGACCTGAACCCGTGCTATACGGGGCTGGGGGGCAACCCTGTGAACATCCGGGAGTTCTTTCGCCACCCTGCCCACATGGTTGGCACAGATGCCCTCCTGCTGGGGGCACACCCCAACCCCCGCACCTACGGCACCTATCCCTTCATCCTGGGCGACCTGGTGCGGGAGGAGGGCGTCCTCTCCCTGCCCGACGCTATCCGCAAGATGACGGGTTTCCCCGCTCAGACCCTGGGCCTCCCC
>BEHZ01000125.1 GCA_002923335.1 bacterium HR23
CTTTGGCGAGGTTTTGCACATTGTAACGCCCCTCCGAGCCCACCTTGCCCGGCTCCTCCCATACCGTCCCGCAGGCGAAGGCGCTGGGGCAGAAACGCCAGAAGCGGGGCTCGCCCGCCGCACTGCGCATGGCCTTATCCACCGGGTAGGCCAGTTGCAGGGCCTGGCGTGCACGCAGATCGTTGAAGGGCGGGCGGGAGTGGTTGAGAGCGATGGTGAGTTTGGGGCCGGGGCCGACGATGTGAAGGCGGAGGGCCGGGTTGCGCTCCACCTGGGGAGCCAGGTCGTGCAGGAAATGGTCCAGGAAGTGCACCAGGCCCGTATGCAGGGCGGCGAAACGAGTGGCGTGGTCGGGCACCTCCAGGGCCTCCAGCCGGTCTATGTAGGTCGGGCGTGCGCCGGCCAGGCCCGACGGGGTCTCCGGGCGGGACTTATAGCCGGGCCAGCGCTCCAGCACATACTGATTGCCCGGCGTCCAGGAGACGAAGCGGAAGGAGCCGGTGCCGATAGCCTCCCGGGCTCCCTGGCGGGGTGGGACTCGCCAAATCTTTTCGTGCACCACCACCGGGCGATACCCGGAGGGCACCGCCAACTGGTTCAGGATGACCCCCGTGGGTTGCTTCAAGACCATTTTGACGGTGCGCTCGCCCACGGCCTCTATCTGCGCCAGGTTGTTCCACAACTCGGCCCCCCAGGCGTCCTGGCTGGCCCACCGCTTTAGGGACTCGATGACGTCCAGAGGGCGCACCGGGTCGCCGTTGTGAAAGGTAAGGTTGGGCCGAAGGGTAAAGGTCCAGGTGAGGCCGTCCGGCTCCACCTGCCATGACTCCACCAGCGACGGCTGGGGGGTGAATGTGGCATCCAGGGCGAAGAGGCCCTCATACACAAAGTTAGCGAAATCCTTCCCGGTAACAGCCGCCGTCGTCCACATGGGGTCGATGGAGGCCAGGCTGGCGTGGGGGATGAAGCGCAGGGTGCCACCCCGACGGGGGCCTGGGGTGGGTGTAGGGGTAACCGCCACAGCAGGGGTAGGAGTAGGCTGGGCCACAGGGGTTGCCCTGGGCGCCACAGGAGCAGGTGTCGGGGTAGGCGTCGGCGGGGGTGTGGGAAGGGTGGGAGCGGGGGCAGGAGTAGGGGTGGGCACTGGGGTAGGCGCCGCTGCGGGCCGACAGGACAGCAGGGGCAGGCCAGCCAGGATAACAGCGAAAACAGCAACCTTCCAAAACCGCATGGCTCCCTCCGTAAGATGGCCCTAGTCTATAAAAGGTAAATAGCCGATGTCAAGGGGGGAGATGGGGGTTCGCCTAGGAGGTGGTTGGGGGTGGCCGCCCAGGTTGGCCAGAGCCCAGGGGAGAGCCTTTCCACAAGGGAGAAGGTCTGGGGCGCAGGTATGTGCCTTGTTGCACAACAAGGTCTCAGAAAACGGCTGATAGCACCCCTTGACAAAAAGGGGGCTCGGAACATACCCTCTAGATGCAGTTCCTAGACTAATACGGAGGGTGCAATGGGCGGGTGGTTGACCTATCGGCGCATGGCTCTCTCCTTCGTGGGCGTTGCTCTCCTGGGCCTTGTGCTGGTGGCCGGGCTGGCGTGTCGGGCAGCACCTGGTCCGACTCCCACTCCCCGGACCCCGGCCGCTCCGGCGGGGCCTCCTGCGGGTGCACCCAAGGAATTGAAGGTCGCTTTGGTGGACTTCCTCTCGGGACCCCCTGCCAAGTTTGGCACCTCGGCTATCAACGCAGGCAAGATGCTCCTGGACCAGATCAACCAGCAGGGGGGCATCCGGGGCGTTCCTATCAGGTATATCGTGGTGGATGAGGCGGGGGCAGTGGATAAGGTGGTGGCCGAGTTCCGTCGCCTGGTCCTGGATGAGCGGGTGGACGCCGTTATTGGTTACACCTCTAGTTCCAACTGCCTGGCTATCGCCCCTGTGGCGGAGGAGTTGAAGACCCTTACCCTTGTCCACATCTGTGGCACCAGCCGGCTCTTCGAGGACAACCAGTATAAGTATGTGTTCCGCACATCCGCACACCAGGCTCTGGACAACATCTCGGCTGCGTTGTATGTCCTCAAGGTAAAGCCCGATGTGAAGACCATCGCCGGCATCAACGACGACTACGCCTGGGGGCGGGACTCCTGGGCAGCCTTCAAGGCGGCCATGCTGAAACTGAAGCCCGATGTGAAGGTGGTGGACGAACTGTGGCCGAGGCTGTATCAAGGTGAATATTCGGCCGAGATCACCAAACTTCTGGCCGAGAAGCCGGATGTGATCCATACCAGCCTGTGGGGCGGGCACATGGATGCCTTCATCAAGCAGGCGGAGGCCCGTGGCCTGTTCAAGCAGAGCCTGGTGGTGATGACCACTGCTGAGACCGCCCTCCTCACCCTGGGCAAGGACATGCCCGACGGGGTGGCTATCACCGGCCGAGGTCAATACCTGCTCCGTCCCGACCAGGAGAAGAACCCCTTGACCAAGAAGTTTGTGGACGACTACGTGGCCCGCTACAATGAGTTCCCCATCTACCCCGCCTTCCGCATGGCCCAGGCGGTGTATGCGCTGAAGGCGGGTTACGAGAAGGCCATTGACCAGGCGGGGCGCTGGCCTACCACCGACCAGGTTATCAAGGCCCTGGAGTTCCTGGAGTTTGATACCCCCACCGGACGGGTCAAGATGGCCCTGGGCAACGGCCACCAGGCGGTCCAGGATGCGGTGTGGGGAATCACCAGTGCCAAACGGCACGACCGGTTTGGATTCCCACTTCTAGAAAAGACAGAGGTCTTTAAGGCGGCGGAGGTGAACCCGGCTGCGGGAATGAAGACGGAGGAGTGGATTCAGAAGGCACTAACCCGCCGGTAAGGCTGAGAGAGGTAACAGGTGCAACTCTTCGGCACCATCGTCCTGGATGGGCTTATCTTCGCCTCCTGGCTCTTCCTGGTGTCGGCGGGGCTGACCTTCATCTATGGGGTGCTCCGTATTCTCAATGTGGCCCACGGAAGCCTCTATGCCCTGGGGGCCTACATGGGGGCTTTTCTGGTGCTTCGTTATCTCCAGACAGGGGCACCCGTAGCCCTCACCTACCTGCTCCTACTGGTGGCAGCTATCTTCATCGGTATCACCGCCGGGTCCTTTATTGAGCGCGTCTTCTTGCGGAGGGTCTATGGACGGGAGGATGTGGTTCAACTCCTGGTGACCTTCGCCATCCTGCTGATCCTGGAGGATGTCATCAAACTCTCGTGGGGGGTTACGCCCCTCTTGGCAGACAAGCCCTACTCTGCTCTGGGGCAGGTGAGGTTCGTAGGCGTTTCCTATGCTCGCTATTCCCTCCTGCTGATAGGCGTCGCCCTGGTGGCGGGGGCTATCCTCTGGCTGGTGGTAAACCGCACCCGCCTGGGCAAGTTCATCACCGCAGTTATTACCGACCGGGAAGTAAGCGCGACCCTGGGGATTAACGTGCCCCGGGTGTATATCATCGCCTTTATCCTGGGAGGCATCTTCGCTGCTCTGGGAGGGGCGTTTACCTCTCCCATGCAGCCAGTGGTGCCGGGCATTGGGGTGGAGGTCATCGTCCTCTCCTTTGCGGTGGTGGCTATCGGCGGGTTGGGGAGTGTGGGGGGAGCAGCCCTGGGGTCGCTGTTGGTGGGGATGGCCCGGGCAGCTGCCGTCCACCTTCGGCCCGAGTTGGACCTGTTCGCCATTTATCTGATTATGGCTCTCGTGCTCTTGTTCCGCCCCCAGGGCTTATTCGGCGCGGTGGAAACACGGCGCATCTAATGGAGTCACCTGCGGAGGATGATGACCCTGCTGGCCAAACGGCTTCCTCTTATGCTTGCAGGGGTGGGGCTTCTCTTGTTCCTCATCGTGCCCCCGTTTTTGCCGCGATGGACCCAGTTCCTACTGACGGTGGCGTGGGCCAAGGCCCTGGCCGTGCTGGGGGTGGTGCTCCTTCTGCGAGGGGGGTTGATTACCTTCGGACACGCCCTTTACTATGCTGCAGGGGCCTATGCCGTGGGTTTCGCCGTGAGGCGTCTGGGCCTCCATGAAGGGCTGGTGCTGGTGGCCCTCTCCGCCGTTGCTGGAGCGGGGGTGGCAGGGCTTATCGGGGCCTTATTGGCCCGTTACCGAGACGTCTATTTCGCTCTGCTGAACCTGGCCTTCTCTATGGTGCTGTATGCTCTCCTACTGAAGTTCTACTGGGTAACCGGTGGGACGGACGGGATCGGCGTCTCTCCGCCCCGATTGGCAGGGATAGCGGTGTCGCCCCAGTTTATGCGCTTGGCCCAGTATTACTTTGCCATGGGGTTGGCGGTGCTCCTCCTCTACGGGGCCTACCGCTTTATGAACTCCCCCCTGGGCTACACCATCCGGGCGGTGCGGGACAACGAGGTGCGTGTAGAGTATATGGGGGCTTCCGTGTGGCGGGCCATCTACTTCACCTATATCCTGGCAGGGGCCCTGGGCGGGGTAAGCGGAGCACTGGTGGGTCTGACGGTAGGGCATATTGTCCCCGAATACTCGTATTGGACCCAATCGGGGGAGTTCGTGTTCGTGGCCCTGCTGGGTGGGGTGGGGAGCGTGTTCGCGCCGGTAGCCGGCTCCCTGGTCTTTGAGTTTGTGCGCAACTATGCCTTCAAGTTCTCCCCCTACACCTGGCAAATGACACT
>BEHZ01000126.1 GCA_002923335.1 bacterium HR23
TATTGATGATGGGGCGCACCTCTATCCCCTTGGTGCGCATGTCCACCAGGAGGAAGGAGATACCCCGGTGCTTGGGTGCATTGGGGTCGGTGCGGGCCAGCACAAAGATATGGTCCGCACGGTGGGCGTTGCTGGTCCAGATTTTGGTGCCGTTGAGGACGAAGTCATCGCCGTCCTCCACCGCTCGCAGTTGCAGGGAGGCGAGATCGGAGCCGGAGCCGGGCTCCGAATAGCCCTGGCACCACTGCACCTCCGCCCGTGCAATGGGGGGAAGGTAGGTGCGCTTCTGCTCCTCGGTGCCGAACTTCATGAGGATGGGGGCCAGCATGTTCACGCCCCAGATGTCTATTACCCCCTGGGCACGATGGTAGGCCATCTCTTCACTGTAGACCAGTTGGGTGATGTGGGACGCCCCCATACCCCCGTATTCCCTTGGCCAGGCGATGGTGAGCCACCCCTTCTGGGCCAGTTTCTTGCGCAGGTGCAGGGTGAACTGCCATTCGGCCTCGGTGTCGGCTTCAAAACCGCCCCCTTGCCAGTCGGGGGGAAGTTCCTGCTTCAGGAAGGCCCGCAGTTCTTTCCGGAAAGCCTCTTCCTCGGGCGTAAAACGGAAGTCCATATTTACCCCCTTCCTATGGTATAAGCACCATCTAGCCCCCCTTCGCCTGTCCGGGGCCAAGGGGGCGGCCGCACCTCCCCTATCATAGCCCATGCGCCAAAACCCGTGCCACTACCCACCCTTTTTCAGCGCCTCCAGGCGCTCCTTGAGCAGGGTATTCACCAGGGTAGGGTTGGCTTTGCCCTTTGTCATCTTCATCACTTGCCCTACGAGGTAACGCAGGGCGGTCTCCTTCCCCTTCAGGTAGTCCTGGACCGCCTGGGGGCTGATCTTCAGGGCCTCCTCCACGGCAGGGAGCACCTCCTCTACCGCACTCACCTGCACCAGCCCCCGCTCCTGGACGATCCGGGACGGGGGCTTGCCGGTGGCGAACATCTCCTCAAAGACCCCTCGGGCCATGGTGATGCTCAGGGTGCCGTTGTCCACCAGGTCTTGGAGGGCCAGCAGGTCGCCGGGGGAGACCCTGGCCTGGGCAATATCTATGTTGTGTAGGTTCAAGAGGCGGCTGAACTCCCCCAATAGCCAGTTACTCACCGCCTTGGCGGTTCGGCGAAGGGCATCTCCCTCCAGAGGGCGGAGGCGAAGGCACGCTTCAAAGTAGTCGGCGATGTCTTTGGAGGCGGTGAGGAGGGTGGCGTCGTAAGGGGGCAGGCCATACTGGGCGATGAACCGCTCCCGGCGGGCGTCGGGGAGTTCGGGGAGACGCCAGCGGATGCGCTCTACCCATTCCGGGGCGATGACGAGGGGGGGGAGATCCGGCTCGGGGAAGTAGCGGTAGTCGTGGGCGAACTCTTTGGTCCGCTGGCTTACCGTGATACCCTTCTCTTCCAGCCACCCCCGGGTCTCCTGCACCACCTTCCCCCCGCTCTCTACCACCTGAATCTGGCGCTGAACTTCGTATTCCAGCGCCCGTTGGACGGCCCGGAAGGAGTTCATGTTCTTCACCTCCACCTTGGGCATGAAGGTGGAGGAGCCTTTAGGACGGATGCTCACATTGGCGTCGCAACGGAAGGTCCCCTTTTCCATATCCCCGGAGCAGACCCCCAAATACTGGAGGATGGTGCGCAGACGCATGAGGTAGAGGCGGGCCTCCTCTGGGGAGCGAATATCGGGCCGGCTCACGATCTCCATGAGGGGCACCCCGGAGCGGTTCACATCCACCAGGGAGTAGGTCTCACCGGTGGACTGGCGGAAGTGGTGGAGTTTGGCCACATCCTCTTCCAAATGCACCCGAATAATACCGACGCGGCGAGGCTGGCCATCCACCTCTATCTCCAGCCACCCGTCGTAGGCAATGGGTTCGGCGTATTGGGATATCTGGTAGCCCTTCATTAGATCGGGGTAGGGGTAGTTCTTGCGGTCAAAGTGGGTCTGGCGGGCAATGGAGCAGTGGAGGGCGAGGCCCGTCATAATGGTGAACTCCACCGCCTGCTGGTTGATGACGGGGAGGACCCCCGGCATCCCCAGGCACACGGGGCAGACACGGGTGTTGGGGGGAGCCAATTGGTAGTCGGCAGGGCAAGGGCAGAACATCTTACTGCGGGTGAGCAGTTGGGCGTGCACTTCCAGCCCAATAACCGCTTCCCATTCCATGGCCAACCTCCACGGGGCCAAAAGCCTCCAGGCGCTTTTATGATAAATGAAAAGGCGGGGAAAAGGGCAGACGCGTTATGCGCCCGGAACAGGGGATAAGGGAAGCCGTGTGAGCCTGGGAACCTCCCAGGGTAACGGCCACACCGTGAGGGCAACCCCGGCCAGAGTAAGGACAACGCTATAGGGTATATCCACCCGCAGGCCCGCAAGGGCCAGGAGCACTACCCCCACGACACGCCCGTCTCTGCCGAAGGAATCCGCTAAGAGACCAAAAGTCCCCCCAAAAAGGGAGCCGAGGGTGGCATTATGGACTGGATAAGCCCCTATTATACAGGTCCAAAGGCCCACCCCCAACGGCCCCCCATGGGAAGCCACACGGCAGGGCAAAAAGACCCCCTCCCCCGGGCTATTTGGCCCACCAGCCTGAGGGTCTTCCGTGCGCTCACATAAGGGACTTCCGTCCCTGACGGTTTCCGCCAAAGGGCTTATACTTTGCCCTAGAGGGAACCCTACCAGGGGCGTCAAGGAGGGTTGCTGTGAAAATCACCCGCCGGACCTTCCTGAAAGGGACCGCTGCTGTTGGAGGCTCCCTCCTCCTCTCCCGGTTCCTTTCCCAGGGCATGGAGACCCTCACCGCCGCCTCTCCCAACCCCCCCTCGGCTGGGGAAGAGTGGCTCCCCACCACCTGCTGGATAGGGAAGCAGGACTGTGGCATCCTGGCCCGCCGGGTCAACGGACTGGTGGTGAAACTGGAGGGCAACCCGGCCCACCCTCGCAACAAGGGCACCCTCTGCCCTAAGGGGGTGGCTCAAATCATGGCCCTCTACGACCCCAACCGGGTGCAAACACCCCTTATCCGCATCAACGAGAAGGGGGTGCCGGGGCGCTTCCGCCCTGCCACCTGGGATGAGGCCCTGACCCTTGTGGCCGAGAGGATCAAAGAGGTGCGGGCTAAAAACCCTGCCCTCATCCTTTGGCAGAAGGGACGGAGCAAGCAGGAGGCCATCTACGACACGGCTTTTGTGGGGGCCTTAGGAGCCACCAAAGTGGGCCACGGCACCTACTGCTCCGACGCCGGCTACCGGGCCGCCGAATACACCCTTGGCCCCTCCGGCAACGCCCACCCCGATTTCCGCTACACCCGCTACCTCCTGGCGTGGGGATGGAACATCACCAACGCCGGGGGCAACAAGTTGTGTTGGATAACCTACAACCAGCAGTTCCTGGAGGCACGGGAGCGGGGGATGAAGGTGGTGGTGATAGACCCCTACCTCCGCAATGCCGGCCCCTTCGTCGACGAGTGGCTCCCCATCCGCCCCGGCACCGACCTGGCCCTGGCCCTGGCCTTCTGCAACGCCCTTATCGCCCAGGGCACTGTTGACCGGGACTACCTGGCCAGATACACCAACGCCCCCTTCCTGGTGGGAGAGGACGGCTTCTTCCTGCGCATAGACGGCAAAGAGCAGGTATGGGACGAGGCCACCAACAGCCCCAAGCCCTACGACGCCCCCGGGGTCAAGCCCGCCCTGGAGGGCGTCTTCACCGTCCAGGGGAAAACGGTCAAGCCCGCCTTCCAGCGCTTCAAGGAGCACGTGGCCCCCTACACCCCCGAGTGGGCCTCCGCGGTGTGCGGAATCCCCGCCGATGCTATCCGCCGGGTGGCCCAGGAACTGGGCCAGAACGCCATGATTGGCAGCACAGTGGTGCTGGACGGCGTAACCCTCCCCTATCGGCCCGTCTCCATGATGTTCTACCATATGTCCCAGCAGGAACTGGGCTTCCAGGCCTCCCGGGCAATGCTCATGGTCTTCATGCTCCTGGGGGCAGTGGAGGCGGTGGGTGGCGTGCGGGTGGACTTCGCCTGGGGGGTGCACGGCAACTTCAAGGCCCTGGACTCGGTGCAAATCAAAGACCCACCCTACGACTTCCTCCTGCGCAACAGCAAGTTCTACCCCATCAACTCGGGCAACCCGGGCATCATCGCCAAGGTCATGCTGAACCCCCAGAAGTATCAGGTCTCGGCCCTGCCGGAGATGGCCATTGTCCATATGACCAACGGGCCGGGGGTCGCCTTCACCGACACCCCTACCCTGGGAGAGGCCTACAAGCGCCTGAAGTTTGTGGTGGTCATTGACGCCTGGCTCTCCCGCACCGCCGACCTCTACGCCGATGTGGTGCTCCCCGCCTCCACCCTGGAAAAATACGAAGGCCCTATCGGAGCAACAGACGGCTACAACGACGCCGTTGCCTTCCGCCTGCCCTTTATGGACTCC
>BEHZ01000127.1 GCA_002923335.1 bacterium HR23
CCATAACACTATCGCCGGGGCACGGGAGGTTGCTCGCATTGCTCCCTTCCCCGTCATCGTCGGCGAAGAGGTGAAAACCGCTGACGGCGACCTTATCGGCCTCTTCCTGCAGGAGGAGGTGCCCAGGGGCCTGCCAGCCGTAGAGACGGCCAAACGCTTCAAAGGGCAAGGGGGGCTGGTGGTGCTCCCCCATCCCTTTGACACCCTGCGTCGTTCCGTTATCCGCAAGGCGGTGTTGCCCGACCTTATGCCCCTCGTGGATGCGGTGGAGGGCTTCAACGCCCGCAACGCCTTCGGACAGGCCAATGCCCAGGCCGTGGCCCTGGCCAGGGAATTCGGCAAGCCCACCCTCGCTGTGAGCGACGCCCACCACACTTTGGAGGTGGGCAAGGCCTACACCCTCCTGCCTTTCTACGACGGCACGCCGGAGGGCCTGCGGGAGGCCCTGCAGGAGGCTACTTTGGTGTGCCACCCCTCTCCTCTGTGGGTGCACGCCATTACCGTCGCCAACAGGCTCCTGCGCCGCTTAGGGGTGGCCTGATGCTGGAGGTGGGGTGGTTCTCCACCGGACGAGGGGAAGGCTCCCGGGGCCTCCTCCAATCGGCGGTGGAGGCTATTCACAGGGGCTACCTGAAGGCCCGCATCCGTTTCGTCTTCTGCAACCGGGAGCCCGGGGAGCACGAGGGGAGCGACCGGTTTATGGCCCTGGTGCGGTCTTACCGCATCCCTCTTCTAACCCTCTCCTCCCGCCGGTTCCGCAAGGAGCGGGGTGCCCCCACTTTTGACAGCGTGCGCTTGGACTACGACAGGGTAGTGCTCACGCTTATAGAGCCTTATGCCCCACAGGTGGTGGTGCTGGCGGGATATATGCTCATCGTGGGAGGGGAGTTGTGCCGGCGCTACCCCATGCTGAACCTGCATCCTGCTCTTCCCCACGGCCCCCAGGGCACCTGGCAGGAGGTTATCTGGGCGCTGATCGCCCAGCAGGCGCGGGAGAGCGGGGCTATGGTGCACCTGGCCACGGAAGAGGTGGATAGGGGGCCAGCCATCACCTATGTCTCCTTCCCCATTCAGGGGGACCGGTTCGCACCCCTCTGGGAGGAAGTCAAAGGCCTTTCGGTGGAGGAGATGCAGAAGCGGTGGGGGGAGAGCCTCGCCCTCTTTCAGGCCATCCGCCAGGAAGGGATGAAGCGAGAGCGCCCCTTGCTGGTGGAGACCCTGCGGGCCTTCGCCGAAGGGCATCTTCGGCTGGTGGACGGCCAGCCCCAGCGGGCCGACGGGCAACCTCTACCCCTCTGCCTCAACGAGGTGGTAGAGCGGGCTCTCCAGGAGCACACCATCCCACAGGTCTAAGCGGTTTTGCGCAGGTCTGGGGAAGGCATCTCCACAACAGAGCCGTTGGCGTCCAGCAGGGTGGGGCGCTTCTTGCCTAGGATGACCGGGCCGTCAATGATGCACCGGCGAACGGTTTTGAGGGAGGGAAGTTCATACATCACATCCAGCAGAACCTGCTCAATAATAGAGCGCAGGCCCCGTGCTCCCGTCTTGCGTCGGAGCGCCTCATCGGCCGCCGCCTCCAGGGCATCGGCGGTGAAGACCAGTTCCACCTTGTCCATAGCGAAGAGGCGCTGGTATTGCTTGACAATGGCGTTCTTCGGCTTGGTGAGGATGCGAATGAGGTCCTGCTTACCCAGGGGGTCGAGGGCCACGATAACTGGCATGCGCCCCACGAATTCAGGGATGAAGCCGAACTCCATGAGGTCCTCGGGGATGGTATAGCGCAGGATGTTGCCCTCGGGGAGGCCCTTCTCCTGGGGGGTAAGGGCTGCACGGAACCCCATGGAGTGCTTATCTTTGAGGAGGCGTCGCTCCACGATGCGCTCCAGGCCCTCAAAGGCGCCACCGCAGATAAAGAGGATGTTGTGGGTGCGCACCTGGATGAACTCCTGATACGGGTGTTTGCGTCCCCCCGAGGGAGGCACATTGGCCACAGTGCCCTCCATGATTTTCAGGAGGCCCTGCTGAACCCCTTCGCCCGACACATCCCGGGTGATTGAAGGGTTAGGCCCTTTGCGGGCGATCTTGTCCACCTCATCCAGGTAGGCGATGCCCTGTTCGGCCCGGGCCACATCCCAGTCGGCAGCCATCACCAGGCGCAAGAGGATGTGCTCTACATCCTCGCCCACATACCCCGCTTCGGTCAGGGAGGTGGCATCGGAGATGGCGAAGGGCACGTCCAGGATTTTGGCCAGGGTCTGGGCCAAGAGGGTCTTCCCACACCCTGTCGGGCCGATGAGAAGGATGTTACTCTTCTGCAGTTCCACTTCGGCGCCAGGTTCCCCATCGCCCGCCTGGATGCGCTTGTAATGATTGTAGACGGCGACGCTCAGCACCTTCTTGGCCTGCTCTTGCCCCACCACGTATTCGTCCAGTTTCTCATAGATAAGGTGGGGTGTGAGAGCCGGGGGTGGTGTGCGGAGGGGCTGGTCCTCTTCATTCAACACCTGGGCACACAGGTGGACACACGCATCGCAGATGAAGACTTTCCCCGAGCCGGCGATAAGGCGCTTCACCTGACTCTGGCTCTTCCCGCAAAAAGAGCAGGAGTGGTCGCTCCGGGGGCTCCCACGGGTGGTTGCAGACCCCATCCCTTACCTCGGTGGCCTCAGCGTTTTTCTCGGGAGGCGCTCTTCCTGCTAACTTGTCCGCCCATCGCCCTTGGGGGAACGGCCCAGCACCTCGTCCACAATGCCGTATGCTACGGCCTGCTCGGCAGTGAGGTAGAAGTCCCGGTCCGTATCCCGCGCTACCCGCTCGTAGGGCTGGCCCGTGTGGCGGGAGATAATCTGGCGGATCTTGTCCTGCAGGCGCAGTATCTCCCGTGCGGCGATTTCAATATCCGCCGCCTGGCCCTGAGCGCCTCCCATGGGCTGGTGCATATGAATGGTGGAGTTGGGCAGGGCGTAGCGCTTGCCCTTCGCTCCGGCGCACAGGAGCACGGTGGCCATGCTGGCTGCGAGCCCCACGCAAATGGTGGAGACGGCGGGGCGGATCAACTGCATGGTGTCGTAAATGGCCAGTCCGGCGCTCACGATGCCCCCCGGAGAGTTGATGTAGAGGCTAATGTCTTTCTCCGGGTCCTCCCGCTCCAGATAGAGGAGTTGGGCGATGACCAGGTTGGCTATCTGGTCGGTGATGGGGGTGCCCAGGAAGACGATACGCTCCCGCAGGAGGAGGGAGTAGATGTCAAAGGCGCGCTCGCCCCGTGCCCCCGATTCAATGACCATGGGGATAACCGACTGGGGTAGGTAAGGCAAGACTGCCGGCGGGAGAGAGGGTGTCCACAGCCCGCTTGTCTGGTGCCACGTCCACGAATGGGTCATGCTTTCACCTCACTGAGATGCTGGTGTAGGCTGAGGCTGGGTTTCCGTTGGGGGAGGGGCCTCCCCTTCCGAAGGTTGGCTGACGATTTGGAGCAGGCGCTGGAGGGCCTTGCGCCGTGCAATCACCCGGGCCACGGCCTCACGACCCGAGGGTTCCAGCAAGGCCCGCAGGAGTTCCCTGTCCTTGCGTTGGGTGCGGTTGGACAGGCTCCGCAGTTCCGCATCCACCTCCTCCGTGCTGACCTGAATCCCCTCGGCCTGGGCCAGCCGGTCCAGAAGGAGGCGCTCCATCACCAGGCGCTCTGCCTCGGGTTGGAGTTCTTCCCGCACTTGCTGAAGGGTTTTGCCGGTGGTTTCCAGCCAGCGCTGAAGGGTTATGCCCCGGCTGGCCAGGTCCTCCTCAAAGTGCTCCAGGGCGTGGTCCACCTCCCGTTCGATGAGGATGGGGGGTATCTCTACCTTTGCCTGCTGGCGCAGGGCGTCCAGGGCCTGGCGACGGTAGCGCTCCTGCCGAAGGGACTCCTTTTCCTCCACGAGGCGCTGGCGGAGGCGAGCCTTGAGGGCCTCCAGGCCGTCAACGGAGGGGTCGACCTGGCGGGCAAAGGCGTCGTCCAGGTCGGGCAACCGAGGCCCGTTCACCTCTTTCACCAGAACTCGGTAGGCGCAGGGTTTGCCCCGGAGGCTTTGGTCGGGGTAATCATCGGGGAGAGGCAGGGTGAACTCCCGCACCTCGCCTCGGGTAGCCTCCCGCAGGCGCTCGGTAAACTGAGGCCCCAGGGGACGGTTCTCCCCCCCCATATAGACGGGCAAGTCGGCCTCCCGGAAAACCTCTTTGCCCTCCACGGTGCCCACCAAGGACAGAACCAGAACATCCCCTGCCTGGGCGGGGCGGGCTACCGGCTCCCACGTGGTGAAGCGACGCCGCAGGTTCCCCAACGCACGCTGGACATCCTCGTCCGTTACCTGCACCGGCTCCAGGGGGATACGGATTGCTTGGTAGTTGTTCAGTTCCACCACCGGCTCCAGAGGGATAGTTGCCCGCAGGGTAACGGGGTGGCGGTTGAC
>BEHZ01000128.1 GCA_002923335.1 bacterium HR23
AAGAGGAGAAAGAGCACCAGGGGGAGCAGGGGCCACGCTATCCATCGCATCGCACCGCCTCCGCTACGAGGAGAAGAACCCTCGCAGGTCCTGTATCACCTCTGGAATATACACCATGGACAGCGCGGCCACCCCTATGGTGCCGTAGAGGATTTCCGTCAATGGCCCCAGTTCCTTGCCCCAGGCGACCTCCAGGAGGCGGGCGGTGCCCAGCATCCCCAGCATCAGCACCGTGGCCATGGGTTTGCCCACCATCTCCACCAGCCCCAAGGAGGCCATGGGGATAGACGCCAGCACCAGCATAGCCGTGGGCAGGAAGGGACTGGCCGGCCTGCCCCCTTTGCCTTTGCGCCCCGCCAGGAACGGGGAGAGGGCGAAGTAGCCCAGGAGGAGGGGGAAGAACTTGGCCGCCCCGCCCACGAACCCCAGGTAGGGGATGGCCAGCACCATCTTGCCGATGACGTCCTCCGGAGGCACCCGGTCTATCGCGGTTACCGCATCTCCCTTGATAAGATAGGCCCCCTCGGGCGTCTTGTCTATAATGCGGTGGAGGATGGGCACCCGCAGGGTGCCGAAGTCCTGCCAGAAGGCCACCACATCGCCGATGGCGTAACTCTCCTGGGGCCAGATGATGACCAGGCTCCCCCGGTCCACCGAGCCGGTCATGGAGCCGGTAACCACATAGTGATAGATGGTCTGCCCGCCCACCATCTGGGGGAGCCAGAAGGGGGCGAGGAGGAGCAGGGCTCCGGCCAGGAGAAACAGGCGCATCCCTACACCCCCCGCACCTGGAAGCGCACCGAGTAGGTGGTGGCGCCGGCGGGCAGGGGCGGGGCGAGGGGGATGCTTACTGCGGTGGGGGAGTCCTTCAGCAGGCGCACCGTTACTTGCCCGCTGGCCCGACGACCCTCGGCCGAAGCCTCAACGGATATCTGGTATCGGCCCCCGGCCGTGCACACCACCACCGCCTGCACCGCCCCCCCACTGGGCGACAGGTCGTAGGAGGGGACCCGGCAAGGGGAGGGGGAAGGCCCCTGGGGGGCCGGGGCGGACGGCAGAGAGGGGCGCTGGGCACGGGACGCCGCCACGGCACTATAGCCCACCAGCGCCACCACCCCCCCAATCACCAGCCAGAGCACGAGCCTGCGCACCACTACCCCCTAGGGACGTTTGATCTTGAACTCAATGCTATACGCTTTGCCGGACACCAACAGATCGGGGGCGATGTCTACATTGGTAACGGTCTGCCAGTTGCCCGTGGAGAAGTTCAGGGAGACGGTGGCGGTGCGACTGGAACTCCCCGAAGTAACGGTGGCGGTCAAGATATAGCCTCCCGCTACGATGGTCCGACACATGGCGGTGATAGAGGCGAACTTCGTAATATAGTTCCCGGAGAAGGTCAATTGATAATCGTCCACACGGCAGTGGCCCTGTCCATCCTCGCCAGCCCCCACAGGGCGGACGCTCCCGCCGATGCTGGCGCTGTAGACAGGCGTCAGCGCCACCAGGGCCACCACTGCCACGAGAGCGATGATGCGTGCCATGGCTAAATGCCCTAGCAGAACTGGTTTACCTGTTCAGTGAAGGAGACTTCCACTGTGGCGATGTTATGGTAGTAAGTGGTCGCAAGGGTCATGGTCTTTTGCCAGGCCCCGCTTGTGGTTGGGAGTGGGTCACTGGTGGCGGTAGCCAGGGTGCCCCCCGCATTGTCCTTCAGAGCGACCGTCACCCAGGTAGTATAGGAGAAAACGCACTGGCCAACCCTGCGGGAAGATGCCCTTTTCGTCCCGGAAACCGTTACGCCGTTCACATATCCCTGAATGGATGGGGACTGGAACGAGAACTGGACACGGTTGACCTTTAATACTACAAAACTGGTTGACCAGTTGATGCTTTGCAGGTGGGTAGAGTCGGGCCTGCTCCCCATGATGGGTTGGGCCTTCACCGTCATAGATGCCGAGTGGATGGGCTTCAGGGAGAGGCCCACGGCCAGTCCCACCGCCAGGAGCACCCCCAGCGCCAGCAGTCGGCCCCACGGGGCCCGGGCCTTCGGTGCATACTGCCGGTTCCTTCCCACGCCCCTCTCCTATTGCTTTGCGATGTTCACCCGTGTGAAGCGCACCTGGGCGATGCTCACAGGGGTGGTCAGGGAGACGGGGTCAATGCGGGGGGCGGTGCTGGTAACGCTCACCACAGCCGTCCCCTGCCCCAGAACGGTGCCCGAAAGGTCCTTCAACACCACCTGGATGGTGTAGTTCCCCGTGGCAGCGGGCGTCCAGGTGATGCGATAGGCGGTAACCTGGGAGGAGGTGTTGAAGGAGTAGGGGTTGGCCACCACCGTTGCGCCGGTGGGGGACGAGACGGAGAGGGGCCCCGTTCCCCCCAGGCGCTTGACGGCGACGCTGGGGATGCGGGCGGCGTAGGCCGGCGTCAGGAGGAGCCCGGCCAGGATGATGGCGAGAAACACCCAACGCATCCTTCACCTCGTGTAGGCCACTTCCACCACCGCCACCCGGCTGTAGGGCACGGTGGCCGGCTCCAGCCCCACCGTCAGGGCGAAGTCCCCGCTATCGGGGGGCAGGACCGCCTGTCCGGTGGCCAGGGTGGTGCCCCGGGTGTCCTTCAGGGCCACCTGCGCCCGCAGGACGCCGTCGGTGGTCTTCCTGCCCCGCAGGGTCACCGCCGTAACCTGCCCGCTGGCGTTGAGGGCCAGGGAGGCGCCCGCCCCGGCCGTTACCCACTGGGCCGCCCCGCTCCTGTCCAGGGTGTAGGCGATGGCAGGGGCCGGCTCGCCGGGGGGTGTGCCGGGGACGGTGGAGGCGAAGACCTCGCCCATGACCAGGGCCAGCACCAGGAGGGCGAGGGCGCCCCACCAGACCCCCCCGCCGGGGAGCCGGCGGGGCGCCGGGGCGGGGGCGGCGGCCCGTGGGGGCGCCGCCCCCGCCCGGGGCCGGCGCACCACCCGCCGACGGACGATGCGCAGGCGTGCCCCGCACCGGGGGCAGGCGAAGGCCCGCCCGGCCGGCGTCCCTGCGGGGACCTGGTGGGTATGCTGCGGCATGGGCGGGCCCCCTTTGGCTGGGCTAGGTATCAACTACTACGAGCCAACGAAGTAAACCTGGGTGCAGTTGACATCCGCCAGGTTGGTGATAGGCGAACTAAAGCTGACACTCCCACTGTTGGCGTTGGTTACGGTGGTAGTGGCGTGGGCCAGCAGGCTGCCACTGCAGGTCGTTTGGTCGAAAACCTTGACCCCCAAAGTCCCGGTGGCGTTAGGCGTCCAAGACAGGCTTGCACCGCTGATCGCCCCCTGAGAATTCAGCGTCCAGCTGACGGTAACATTGTCGATGCCGCCAGTTACCTGCACTTGCCCGCTGCCCACAGCCTTCGTGCTGGTGCTGCTGATAGCGGCGGCGTAGATGCCGACGGTGGAGGCGGTGAGGGCCATGGCCATGACCACCGCCAGGAACTTGGCCGAGAAGATGGTGCTCAGCATTGGTGTCTTCCTCCTTTACTCCTTTGTTGTTTCTGTCTCGGTTGTGTTTAGGCATCTGCTTGGGTTCTGCGCCCGTGGGGGCGGGTCTGGTGCCGGGGTGTCTGCTCCGTCTCTTCTGCCATTCACCTCCCTGGACGGTGTGGTTGGTTTTCACCTGTAAGGGTAGAGGGGGCGCCGGTAAAGAAACAATCCGCATGTGGTCAAGGTTCGGTCAAGGTCTGGTCAAGATTTGGTAAAGGGTGGTTAAGATTTGGTAAAGGCCCAGGGGCTGTCCCCGGCCCGCCGTGGGCGGGGTATAATAGAGCCACACCCCAGGGGGAGGGTGCGGTGCAGAGCCCTCAAGACCTCTTCCGCCAGGCGTGGGGCCGCTTCCCCACCGGGGTCGCCATCGTGAGCACCCTGGAGGAGGACGGCACCCCCCACGGCATGACCGCCAACTCCATCACCCCGGTGTCCCTGGAGCCCTTGCTGGTGCTGGTGAGCGTGGGCCACCAACGCAACACCTACCGCTACCTGCGGCAGCGGGGGCGCTTCGGCCTCAACTTCCTGGCGGAGGGCCAGCACGAGGTGGCCCTCTACTACGCCCGAGACCCCAAGGAGCGCATCACCCCACCCCCTGTCCCCTGGGAGTTCGCCCCCAGTGGCACCCCCCGTGTCGTCGGGGCCCTGGCCTTCATGGACTGCGTGGTGTCCCAGACCTGCGAGGCGGGCGACCATACCCTCTTCATCGGCCGGGTGGAGGCCATTGAGGTGTCGCCCGACGGACGCCCCCTCCTTTACTACCAGCGCAGGTTCTACGCCATCCCCCCTCGCCCCCTTTATCCCCCGGAGGCGTAGCGGAGGGGTGCAGGAGGAAAGGAGCGGATATGGCTACGGCGCCCACTACCCCACGGGTTATCGGCCGGCGTCTGCCCAAGGTGGACGCCCCGG
>BEHZ01000129.1 GCA_002923335.1 bacterium HR23
CGCATGGTAACGTTCCCCCTCACCCTCAAGCAGATCAAACAGAGCAAGGCCATGGCCAACCTGCAGCCCAAGCTGGCGGAGATCCAAAAGCGCTACGCCAAGGACCCCCGCAAGCGATCGGAGGAGACCATGCGCCTCTATCGCCAGGCAGGGGTCAATCCCATCGGGTGTCTGGGCCCCATGCTTATCCAGTTCCCCATCTGGATCGGCCTCTATCAGGCCCTGGTGGAGGCGGTGCCCTCCACGCCCGATTCCCTTTTGGCCCTCTCCAAGCGCCTCTACTCCTGGCTCACCCTGGCGCACCAGCAGATTCCCCTGGCCAACCACTTCTTATGGCTGGACCTGGGGCGCCCCGACCCCACCCCCTTTCTCCCCATCCTGGTGGGGCTCTCCATGTGGGTCCAGCAGAAGATGACCACCTACCCCACCCAGGACCCACGGCAACAGCAGACCAATCAGATGCTCCTCTGGATGATGCCCCTGATGTTCACCTTCTTCACCTTCCAGTTCCCCAGCGGGTTGGCCCTCTACTGGGTGGTGTCCAACCTGGTGGGGATCGTGATGCAATACTTTGTAAGCGGTTGGGGGGGCCTGGAGGAGTTGTGGAAGCGCCGTCCTCGGGAGGCTCCTGTGGAGCAGACCCCTGCACCCCCCACACCTGAGGAGAACAAGACCGGCGCCAAACCGAAAAAGGCCCCCCGCTCGTAAGGAGCCGACACGCCATGCAAGAGCGCCAGCAGGTGGAGGTCTCGGCTAAGACCGTAGACGAAGCGATAGAAATCGCCCTGCATCAGTTGGAGGCGGGCAGGGATGAGGTGGAGGTGGAGGTGCTCTCCCGGGGGAAGCCCGGCTTCCTGGGGTTCGGGGCGGAGTTGGCACGGGTGCGGGTTCGCCGTCTCCCCAAGGCGTCCCTCTCCCCTACTGCCACCGCCGCAAAAGAGGTAGTGGACACTCTCCTGAAGTTGATGGGCGTCTCCGCCACCGCTACCCTGGGCCAGCCCAGCCCCGACAACCCCCAGGCGACGGTTATTGAAATCACTGGAGACGATGCGGGCCTCCTCATTGGGCGGAAGGGGGAAAGCCTGCGGGCACTCCAGTTCATGGTGAACATCATCACCGCCCAGCGCCTGGGGAAGACCGATGCCCCTGTGCTTCTGGATGTAGAGCACTATAAGGAGCGGCGCACCAAAGCCTTGCAAAACCTGGCCCTGCGGGTGGCGGAGAGGGTCGCGCAGACGGGGCACCCCGTCTCCCTGGAGCCGATGCCTGCCGCGGAACGGCGCGTCATCCACCTGACCCTGGCCAACCACCCCGCCGTGCGCACCGAGAGCGTGGGAGAAGGGGAGGAGCGGAAGGTGGTGGTTCTGCCCAAGCAGCGGCCTCCGCGCCGTTCCCGCCCGGGCCGCGCCCAGGGCGCTCCCCCAGCCCGACAGGCCCCACGGGAGCAGGAGCCGGCCCCCACCCCTTCCAGCGAGGCCCCGTCGCCTCCAGGGACCCCGGGCTCTCCGGCCACCAACCCGTGACGCCGTGCCGGCCCCTCACTTCCTGGCCATCGGCCACACGGTGCGGGACCGAGTGCCCCACGGCTGGCGCTGGGGGGGCTCGGCCACCTACGCCGTGCTGACCGCCCGGCGCTGGGGGGCACGGGCGCGCCTGCTCACCGCCGGCGACCGCCTCCCTTCGCTGAAGGGGGTGGAGGTGCACTGGAAACCCAGCCCCCGGGGCACCGCCTTTGAAAACCGCTATCAGCAGGGGTGTCGTTGGCAGCGCCTCCTCTCCCGTGCCTTCCCCCTGGAGCCTGCCGACCTGCCCCCCCACTGGCGGGAGACGGAGGTTGTCCTTCTGGCTCCTGTGGCCCAGGAGGTCTCCCCCGCCTTTCTGGAATGCTTCCCCCACGCCTTGGTGGGAGCATCTGCCCAGGGATGGCTCCGCCGATGGACAACCAAGGGGTATGTATTCCCCGCTCCCCTCCCCGCGGATTTCCCTCTGGCCCGCCTGCATGTCCTCATCGCCTCTCAGGAGGATGTGGACGATACCAGCCAGTTCTCCCTGTGGGCCCAGCAGGTGCCTCTGGTGGTGATGACCCGTGGGCGGGAAGGGGCCATCCTTTGGGAGAAGGGGAAACCCTACCCGATCCCCGCCGTCCCTGTGGCGGAGGTAGACCCCACTGGAGCGGGGGATGTGTTCTCCACCGTATTCCTCTTACGGCTATGGGAGACGGGGGCACCCAGGGAGTCGGCATGGTGGGCCTCGGCGGCCGGGGCCTTATGTGTGCAGAGGGCCGGCCTGGCTGGCGTGCCCAGCCGACGGCAGGTGGCGCGTCTGCTGTCCTCTCCGGCGTGGCGACAAGCGAGGGAGGGATAAAGGAGAGGGCCTGGGGAGTGCCCCAGGCCCTCGGCCTGCCACGACGCATGGGGCTACACCGTGGCGCCCTCTACCGTCTTCCCGACCCGCACCTTGATGGACTTGCGCTGGGCCTCGGGAAGGCGGGGGATGGTGATGGTGAGGACGCCGTTCTCATAGTGGGCCTCGGCCTTGTCGGTGTCCAGACCGGCGGGGAGGGTGATACTGCGGGAGAAGGAGCCATAGGCCCGCTCACGGAGCAGGTAGTCCTCCTCTTTGACCTCCCGCTCCTCTTTCACCTCCCCCTCAATGGTCAGGACATTGTCCTGGAAACTCACCTCCACCTTGTCGGGCGAGACGCCCGGCAGGTTGGCCCGCACCACCACCTTGTCCCTCTCCTGGTGCACATCCACCGCCGGCACCCACGGCTCGTGGATGTGCCAGAAGAGGCGAGAGGGGCGGAAGACCTCGTCCATCAACCGCTCCATGCGCCGAGTGGCAGCCTCCAGTTCCCGGAAGGGTTCCCACCGACGAAGCACCATGCGCGCTCACCTCCTTGCCCGAGGGTGTGCTAGGCTTTTGCCCAGCCAATTCCATAATTAGCAGGTGCGATGGTATATGTCAAGAGGAATCCCAGGGTCTGTGCAAGGATATTGACACACGGCGTATCATCGTATAATCTGGGAAACGGGGAGGTGGCCATGCCTAGGGACTACTACGAGGTGCTGGGGGTGCCCCGCAACGCCAGCGAGGCGGAGATCCGCTCCGCCTATCGCCGGCTCGCCCTGCAGTATCACCCCGATCGCAACCCCGGAAACAAGGAGGCGGAGGCCCGTTTCAAGGAGATCAACGAGGCCTACGAGGTCCTCTCGGACCCTGAAAAGCGCCGCCTCTACGACCTCTATGGCCACCAGTGGAAGGTGGTCCAGCAGTATGGCCCCACCGCTGCGGGCACTGCCTCCCAGCAGGGCCCCTTCACCTGGACCTGGCGCACCCAGACCACCACCCCCGAGGACCTCTTCAGCGACCTGCTGGGGGAGGACCTGTGGGAACGCTTTTTCGGCGTGGGCACCCGCCCCCGCCGGACCGTGGCAGAGCAAGAGGTGGAGGTCTCCCTGGAGGAGGCCTTTAGCGGCACCCGCCGGGTGCTGGAGGTGGCCGCTGACCAGCCCTGCCCCTCCTGCCAGGGGCGGGGACGCCGTGGACGGATGCCCTGTCCCACCTGCGGAGGCAGGGGCACCCTCTCCCGCCCCATGCGCATAGAGGTTACCATCCCCCCGGGGGTGGACACCGGTTCTCGGGTGCGGGTAGCGCCGGGGGGACAAGAGGTCATCCTGCGCATTGTGGTGCGCCCCCACCCCCGTTTCCGGCGCCACGGCGCAGACCTCCACACCGAGGTGGAGGTGCCCCTCTATACCGCCCTCCTGGGGGGCGAGGCTATCGTCCCCACCCTCCAGGGTCGGGTTGCCCTGACCATTCCCCCGGAGACGCAAAACGGAGCCACCTTCCGCCTGACGGGACAGGGGATGCCATACCTGGAAAACCCCAATCGTCGGGGCGACCTGCTGGTAACCCTCAAGGTGCGTCTGCCCACGGGCCTTACCGAGGAGGAGCGCCGTCTCCTCCAGCGCCTGCGGGAGTTGCGCCCCTTCTGATCCCGTGTAGAGTAAGGGTGGGCATAGCCCCCGTAGGAGCGCATCCGTGGACGCCGACACCACTTACGCCCTCCTGCGCCACCTGGCATCGCCTATCGTGGTGGTTACCAGTTCCTGGAACGGTATCCCCAATGCGATGATCTCTAACTCCGCCCTGCGTGCTTCCCTTACCCCCACCCATCCCCGCATCCTGGTGCTCATCTCCAAGCGCAACTTCACCCATCACCTTATTGAGCAAAGCGGTGCCTTCGGCCTGCACCTTTTGCGCACCGACCAGATGGACATGATATGGCGTTTCGGCTTCTCCTCCCGG
>BEHZ01000130.1 GCA_002923335.1 bacterium HR23
AAGGAGACTAAAAAAGCCCCCTGTAGCCCTATACCCTAGCAGTAGGGGCAGGGGATGTCAACGGGGAGGGGGCTCGGCGAAAAAAGCATTCCCAACAGAAATACGGGGGCAGGCGCTTGTGCCACCTGCCCCCTGGGGTATCTACCGTCCTCTACTACTTCTTCTTGGGAGCGGGCTTGCCCTTCACCTGCTTCACCCCATTTCTGTGCGGTGGTGGGCTCCCCTACGGACACCAAAAACGGCCCCCGACTGCGGCGAGTCGGCGGGCCGTGCCGTAGGCCTTGCGCGGAACCGAGGCGACGGTGCGTCGTCCATTGTCTCCCCAAACCTGCCCTGCTTTCAGGGTAGCAAACGGAAGCGGTTTGTCAAGGGGTTTGGGAGCGAGTTTTTCCCCCAGGGGGGCGGGGAAAGGGAAGCGGGCCCCGTTGCCGAGGCCCGCCCCCTGGTATCTACCGCCGTGGAACGACCCTACTTCTTCTTGGGCTCGGGCTTACCCTTCACGAGCATCACCCCCTTTCTCCAGGCAGGGCCTTGCGAAGGGTAAAAAATACCCCCTGGCCTCCCTAGAGGCCAGCGGGCCCTTCTGCTGGCGACGGGACAGGGCCTACTTGGCGAAGAGTCCTCGTCCATCCCTTGCCTGGAATGCAGCATTTACTATAGGCCGTCCTCGCCCTCTTGTCAAGGGGAGATGACGGGGGGCGCTGCCACTTGTGCGGTGGCCGAACCGGTGTTTCACAGTTTCCCGGCAGGGGCACGGCGGAGACCCGAGCGAACCCAGAGCGTTCCCTGAGAGATGACACGAAGACCCTCGCAGTTATGGTGGCCAACCGTAGATGTGACAGCGACGCAAGCCCCCCACCCCCTTGACAAGGAGGGCCGAGGGGTGCACTATAGGGGCCGAGGCCTCTTGTTCCCCTCCCGCCTCACGCAGAGAGCGCAAGGAGGAGGTTGTGCTATGTGGCTTTCCAGAAGGGTAAGGCTCCTTTTGGGCTTGCTGGTGGCAGGGGTGGCTCTGCTGGCGCTGGCGTGTCGGCCGACGGCTGCGCCCACACCGACCCCCGTTCCACCCAGTCCCACCCCCACCGCCCGAGCGGTGCCCAGCCCCACACCTACCACCGCCCCCGCCCCCGGCGCCCCCACCCCTGTGGTGGTGGTAACCCCCACACCCACCCGCGTGCCCCCCACGCCGACGCCGACGGGGACGCAGATCCGCTACGGGGGCATCTTGCGCACCCACTCGCCGGACTGGCCCCCCTCTTACGATGTGCAGGTGAACTTCTCCAACAACCATGTCTACTACCTGGCCAAGTTCTACAACAACCTCCTGTGGAACCCTGGGGAGGACGAGATAGAGTGCGATGTGTGCACGGACTGGAAGGTGCAGGATGGAGGCAAGACCATCGTCTTCAACCTGCGCAGGGATGTGAAGTTTCACGATGGGAAGCCGATGACGGCGAGGGATGTGGCCGACTCCCACAACAAGATGATGGGCCTGGTGGATGGCGTCATCAGCCCCCGCTCCGGCCTGCTGAAGGAATACATTGAGAAGATTGAGACCCCCGACGACTACACTGTGGTCTTCCGCCTGTATCGGCCTGCCCCCATCATCCCCCGCCTGCTCATCATCGGCTTCTCGGGCATTTTCCCCGAAGGCACCACGCGGGAGGACCTGGTGAAGGGGCCCCGGGGGTCTGGTCCCTTTATGCTGAAGGAGGCCATCCAGGGGAGCGTGATGCGGACGGTGAAGAACCCCAACTACTTCAAGCAGGGGAAGCCCTACCTGGATGGGATAGACATCTACCAGATACGGGACACCAACACGGTGCTGGCCTCCTTCTTCACCGGGCGTCTGGATTTCGTGCGCCCGCCCTCGGCGCTTCCGCCGGACCAGCAGCCCCGCTGGGACAGTATGAAGGCGCGGGGGCAGATACAGGACTATGTTTACCAGACAGGGTGCACGCCCCAGGGGATCAACATCAACGCGAAGCGGGCGCCCCTGAACGACCTTCGGGTGCGCCAGGCGATCAACCTGGCCATAGACCGCAAGGCCTACATTGAGGCGGTGCACTACGGTTGGGCGAAACCCGGCGGGTTGTTCAGTGTTGGTGGGTTCACCCAGTGGAAGGAGGAGGACTTCTGGGACAAGGTGCCGGGGTTTGGGACGGGGGCGAACAAGGAGAAGGAGCGGGAGGAGGCGAAGCGCCTGCTGGCGGAGGCGGGCTTCCCCAACGGGGTAGAGATCCCCATGTGGTTCCGCAACACCACCGAGTATGTGCGGCAGGGGGAGTTCCTGGCCGGGGAACTGGCCAAGGTGGGGATTCGGGCCAAGGTGGAGATCCTGGACGCCTCCCAGATCAACGAGCGAGGGCCCAAGGTGGACTACTACATGTGGGCCTACTACTTCTGTCGCACCACCACCGACCCGGACGAGTTGTGGGGGAGTTACTTCCTGACGGGGGGGAACCGGAACTGGTTCGGGTATTCCAACCCGGAGTTTGACAAGTTGTTCGTAGAGCAGAGCCAGGAGTTAGATGTAGCGAAGCGCATCTTCCTGAACCGGCAGATGGAGCAGATTATTCGGCGGGACCTGCCCATTGCCGACCTGGCGGAGCAGCAGGCCTCCCATGGGTGGTGGTGGTATGTGAAGGGGTATCGGTTTGCGTCCACCTTCTACTCGGGCCAGTCGCAACGGCAGGAGGATGTGTGGCTGGCGCCACACTAGAGTGAGGAGAGAGGGGGTGCCAGCAAGGCGCTGGCACCCCCTTTGTCGTAAAGGGGGAAGGGTATGCAACGGTATCTGGCCCGCCGGCTGTTGATAGGCATTCCTACCCTCCTGGGCGCCACCATCTTCGCCTTTATCCTTCTGCGGGTGATCCCCGGGGCTGTAGCCACGGAACTGCTGGGTGGGGCGGAGGGTATCGCCACCGGGACCACTATAGAGAAACTGCGCCGGGAACTGGGCCTTGACCGCCCGCTGGTGGTGCAGTATGTTACCTGGTTGGCGGATATCCTGCGGGGCGACTTCGGCACCTCCATGTGGAGCGGGAAGAGCGTGGGGGGGACCATCCTGAGCCGTCTGCCCTTTACCCTGCAGTTGGCCATTATGGCCGAACTCTTCTCCCTCCTCATCGGCATCCCCATCGGCATTATGGCGGCCATCCGCCAGGACACCTGGATAGACTACGGCCTCCGCTTCTGGAGCATCTTCTTCCTGGCGGTGCCTACCTTCTGGCTGGGCCTGCTGGTGATAATGGTGGGGGTGGCCTTCTTCCAATGGTCGCCCCCCCTGGGGTATAACACCTTCTGGCAAGCGCCGGGCGCCAACCTCTCTCAGATGATCTTCCCCGCTCTTATCCTGGCGTCCCACGAGTCTGCCCGCATCGGGCGGATGACCCGCTCCAGCATGCTGGAGGTGCTGAGGGAGGACTACATCCGCACCGCGCGGGCCAAGGGCTTGCGGGAGGCGATAGTCGTCCTGCGCCACGCCCTGAAGAACGCCCTGATCCCCATCGTTACCTTCACCAGCGTTTACTTTGGGGCGCTGATGGGGGGCGTGGTGGTGCTGGAGGCCATCTTCAACATCCCTGGCTTGGGCACCCTCTTCCTGGAGAGCATCCGCTTCCGGGACTACACGGTGGTGCAGGCCATGGTCTTCTTCCTGGCCACCGTCTTCATCGTCATCAACCTGGTGGTGGACATTATGTATGGGTGGCTTGACCCCCGCATCCGCTATGAGTAGCATCGGACGGTGGAGGGGAACATGGCGAGGGAAACGGCCGGGGCAGTAGAGGCCTTCGCTCCCCCTTGGGCGGCGTGGCAGAAGGTGCGGGCATATGGCAAGGGGTTTGTGCGCTTCCTTCGGCGCAAGCCCCTGGGGGCCTTGGGCCTCTTTATCGTGGTGGTCGCCATCGTGGCGGGTGCCTTTGCGGGCTTTGGGGAGAACCGCATCATCGCCACCCATGACCCCTTGGCCCAGAACCCCCTGGAGCGGGTGAAGCCCCCCAGCACCGCCCATTGGTTCGGCACCGACGAGTTCGGGCGGGATGTTTACAGCCGAATTGTCTACGGGGCACGGGTGTCTTTGCTGGTGGCCTTCTGGGCCATCGGCATCGGCACCACCCTGGGCTTCATCGCCGGTATCGTGAGCGGGTATATGGGGGGCTGGGTGGACATGGTGCTCCAGCGCCTGAGCGAGATCATCCTCTCCTTCCCTGCGGTGCTTCTGGCGTTGGCGCTGGTGGCCATGCTGGGGGCGGGCCTGGACAAGGTAGTCATCGC
>BEHZ01000131.1 GCA_002923335.1 bacterium HR23
GTCCAGGCCGGGCTTGGCTACCAGCACTCGGATAGGAGGGGCCTGCACCATGCCTCGCCCTCACCTCACCCTTTCTGCACCAATTCTATCAGCACGCCACGGGTGGAGCGCGGGTGAAGAAAAGCGATGCGCCCCGCCAGTCCCTGCCTCGGCTCCCTGTCTACCAAAGTGAACCCCTGCTCCGCCAAGCGGCGCAGGGCCAAGGGTAGGTCGTCCACCGTCAAGGCCAGATGATGGAGGGCCTCCCCCCGCTGGGCCACAAAGCGCCCCACCCCCGTAGATGGGTCGGTGGGCTGGATAAGTTCCAGCCGTGCCCCGTTGCCCAGGGGGATAAGGCACCCCAGCACTTTCTGCTCAGGCACCTCCTCAATAGCGACCCTCTCCCCGACGCCGAAGACCTGCCGGTAGAACTGGAGGCTCTCCCGTATGTCGGGGGTGGCGATGGCGATGTGGTCTACGGAGCGGGCGAGACAAGGGGCGTCCATCCTTCACCTCCCCAGGAGGTGACGGGCAATGATGAGGCGCTGGATTTCGCTGGTGCCCTCGTAGATGGTGAGCACACGGGCATCCCGATACAGGCGCTCCGCCGCGGCGGGACTGAAATAACCATAGCCCCCATGGAACTGCACCGCCCTATCGGCACACCAGACCGCCGTCTCCGACGCCATCCACTTGGCCATAGACGCCTCCTTGATGAAGGGCTGGCCGGCGTCGTAGAGCATCGCCGCTTGCCAGGTCAAGAGCCGGCTGGCCTCCAGGCGGGTAGCCATCTCCGCAAGGGTGAACTGGGTGTGCTGGAAATCGGCCAGGCGCTGGCCAAAGGCCTGGCGCTGTTGCACATAGGACAGGGCCACCTCAAAAGCGGACTGGGCGATCCCCACGCACTGGGCGGCGATGGCGATACGCGAGGCGTCTAGGATAAGCATAGCCTCCTTAAAGCCCTGGCCCTCCGGCCCCAGGCGGTTGCCCTCCGGCACCCACACCTCCTCAAAGTGCACGGTGCCCGTGTCCGAAGCACGCATGCCCATCTTGCCGTGCAGGGGGGTAGTGATGAGACCCCGCGCCCCCCGCTCCACCAGGAAACAGGAGATGCCCTTGGCCCGCTTGGTGCGGTCGTGGGTGGCGAAGACCACCAACACATCGGCCACAGTGGCGTTGGTGATGAAGGTCTTGGTGCCGTTGAGCACATATCCCCCGTCCCGCCAGGTGGCGGTGGTCTGGAGACTGGCAGCGTCGCTCCCCCCACCCGGCTCGGTGAGGCAGAAAGCCCCCACACGCTCCACCCGCACCATAGAGGGCAGGAGGCGGGCCTTCTGTTCCTCGGTGGCGAAGCGGTGGAGGGTCTGCATAGCCAGGGAGAGGTGAGCAATGTAGGTAACGCTGGTGGCAGCGCACGCACGGGCGATCTCCTCTATGGCGACCACCAGCGCCTTGGTAGTGCCCCCGGAACCACCGTATTTGGGGTCAATAGTAAGGCCGGTGAGGCCCAGGCCGGCCAGGGCCCGCATGTTCTCCCAGGGGAACTGGGGATGGGCGTCCAGTTCCCCCGCCCGGGGAACCAGTTCCCGCTCGGCGAACTCCCGGACGGAGTTCCGCAACAGGCGCTCCTCTTCGCTTAGAAGGATGTCTGCCATGCTCCTCCTCCTGTCAAGTCGGGTGTCCACCCTATCTCCCGGAGACGCTGGAGAGCCCGCTCATAGTAAACCAGGTCCTGCTCCACCCCCACGCAGTGGCGCCCCATCTTCCAGCAGACGGCGGGCACCGTGCCTACCCCCATGAAGGGGTCCAGGACCCACTGCCCCGGCTGGCTATGGCGATGGAGCAGGCGCTGTATCAACCATTCGGGCTTCTGGGTTGGGTGGTTCCAGCGAGCACGCTCCGCCCCCATGCAACTGGGGCCACGGATGAGGTTGTGGGCGAAGAAGCCCTTCTGGGTTTCCCACCTTCGGAAGAAAGGACGCCCCTTGACGGCGTAAACGATGGCCTCGCAGGCGCTCTTATAGGTGGGCACATGCACCACCCCGTTGGTCTTGTGCCAAACGATGGCGGTGCGGTAGATGCAACCCAGGGCGGTGAGCACATCCTCGTAGTCCCCTATCCTCTCAAAGGGGGTGAAAATGAGAAGGGTGGCGTCTTGCTTCAGAAGGCGAGTTACCACCGGCTCCAGCCAGGAGTAGTCGGTGTTTTCCACCGCATCCCACGGCCCGAAGTTGCGGTTCTGGTGCTTCTGCCAGGGCAGAGCAAAGTAGGATTTGCGGGGGGAGTTGTAGGGAGGGTCGGTAAGGAGCAGGTCAAAGCGCTCATCCAGCCCCAGGAGGGCATCGGGGGAGCGCCCATGAATAAGGCGCACGGTAGGAGGTTCCCCCACTGGGCCAGTGGGCGAAGCCCCATCGGCGCCGGGGCGAGTGGTGGCCTCACGCCAGGAGGTCTGTTGCATTATCCCCCTTGCCGGCCAGGGGGCTGTGCGGGGCGGAGTTGCTCCAGGGCAAGGCGCTCGGCCAGAGCGACGGCCCTGGCGCACACCCGCTCGTGCACCCCTGTGGTGAAGAGTTGGCGATACCCCTCCGGAGTGCGGAGGTCCAGGCCGGTGAGTTGACGGCACTGGGTGCTCCCCATCTCCTGCTCAAAGGCGCTGTAGATGCGCTGGCTGATGGCGTAGGGACGCCGGCGGTCATCCTGGGGCGTGGTGCGCCCATACACGAGCCCCACTGCCATGATAGCCCCTACCAGTGCTCCGCAGGTAGCCCCACTGCCGGCGATGCCCCCACCGAAGCCGGTGGCCAGACGGGGGAGTAGAGGGGTGTCCAGGCCCAGGGCTTGGCACACGGCCAGAGCAACCGCTTCGGCTCAGTTGAAGCCCTCAGCAAAGACCTGGGTAGCGGTTTTGCGTTCCTGCATGGCCCCCTCCTGCGTTCTGCTCCCCCCCGGGGCATGTTGCTTATGCTACCACCCGCCACCCACCCGGTTTGGCGCTTGTCTACACCCCCACCTCATGCTTCTGCTCCCCGAACACCCGGCGGAAGACATCGCATATCTCGCCCAGAGTGCAGTAGGCCTCCACACACTCCAGGATGGCGGGCACCGTGTTCTCCTCGGAGCGGGCCACCTCCTCCAGACGGGCCAGCAGGCGCTGGACGCGGGCGTTGTCCCGCTTGCGGCGCACCTCTTGCAGGCGCTCAATCTGCCGGCGCACCGCCTCCGGCCGAATGCGCAGGATGTCCTTGGGGGGTGGTTCCTCCACGGTAAAGCGATTCACCCCCACGATAACCGCCCGTCCCTCCTCCACCGCCTGCTGGAAACGGTAGGCGGACTCGTGGATCTCCTTCTGCTGATAGCCCTTCTCCAGGGCCTGCAACGCCCCACCCATCTCCTCTATCTTGTCCAGGTAGTGTTGGGCCTCCTGCTCCAGGCGAGTGGTGAGCCACTCCACATAGTAAGAACCGCCTAGCGGGTCGGCCACATCGGCCACCCCGCTTTCGTAGGCCAAAATCTGCTGGGTGCGCAAACTAATGCGGACCGCCTCCTCGGTGGGCAGAGCCAGCGCCTCGTCGTAGGAGTTCACGTGGAGGCTCTGGGTGCCTCCCAGCACTGCCGCCAGGGCCTGCAGGGTGCAACGGATGATGTTGTTCAGGGGTTGCTGGGCGGTAAGGGTTACCCCGGCCGTCTGAGTATGGAAGCGCAAAAGCCACGAGCGGGGGTCTTTGGCCTGAAAGCGCTCCCGCATAATCCGTGCCCATAAGCGCCGTGCCGCACGGAACTTGGCTACCTCCTCAAAAAGGTTATTGTGCGCTGCGAAAAAGAAGGAGAGGCGAGGGGCAAACTCGTCTATCTCCAGCCCGGCGTTCACGGCTGCACGGACATACTCTATGGCGTTGGCGAAGGTAAAGGCCAACTCCTGCACCGCTGTGGCCCCCGCCTCCCGCATGTGGTATCCGCTGATGCTAATGGTGTTCCATTTGGGCATGGCGCGGGAGCAGTATTTGAACACATCCACCACCAGGCGCATGGAGGGACGGGGCGGGTAGATGTAAGTGCCACGGGCGATGTATTCCTTCAGGATGTCGTTCTGGATGGTGCCGCTGAGGGCCGAGGGCGGAACCCCTTGCTGTTTGGCGACGGCGATGTAAAAGGCCAGTAGGATAGATGCGGTGGCGTTGATGGTCATGGAGGTGGTTACCTTGTCTAAGGGGATGCCCTCCAGCAAGATCTCCATATCCCGCAGGGAGGAGATGGGGACACCCACCTTCCCCACCTCCCCCAGAG
>BEHZ01000132.1 GCA_002923335.1 bacterium HR23
TGGTGCTGGTGGGTTAGGGTGTGCGGGGGGGGGGGGGGCAGAGGGGGCAGGTGGGATGGGCGGTCTTAGGGGGGGGTTGCTTCGGACTGGGCGCCCTGGCCCACCATATGACGGCCCTGGCTGTTGGTCTGGCCCTTGTGCCGTGGGGGGTGTATCACCTGGTGCGGGGCACATACCGTCGTTGGAACTTTGCGAAGGTTTGCATCGTTTTTATAAGTGTATCCCTTTTGACCGTCGCCCCCTGGGGCGTGCCTTTTTTGGCCCACGCCCTGGAGGTGGGCTTCCGTCGGGACATTCCGGGGGTATGGGTCTTCCCCCTGGCCACTTACGCCTGGCGTGCCATTATCCCCTACTACATTGGCCGGTATATCTACCCCTCTTACCTGGGGGCCAGCATTGTGTTCTTTGCCCTCTTCGGTGTCGCTTATGCAGTGGTGGAGGGGCGTCGGCTCCCCGGCCTGGCCTTGACGGTGCTCACCCTCACCTGGTTCAGTCTAGGGATAGGGGGCAACCCCCTTTATCACTTTTACCCCTTCAGCGGGCTGGATGTGGCCCGCTTTTCCCTCTTTACCGCCCCTTTCCTGGCCCTGCTGGCCAGCGGGGTAGTAGAGGCTCTGGCCCGGGAAGTGGCGACGGTGCAGGCTCGGCTGTGGTTCCCGGTGGTCAAAGGGGGTTTGGTGGCATTGGTGCTGGCGGGCCTCGTGGCCCTGCCGCTGCGGGACGCCCTGACCTTCCGGGGGAGGATGCACCCCTATCAGGTGGACCCGGAGGTGCGGGAGGCCATGTCCTGGCTGGCCAACCATACCGGGGAAGATGAGGCGGTGTTCGGAGGGGGGATGTGGTTCTGGGATACCTTCCTTATCCCCTATCTGGCCCGTCGGCCTATCGTCCACGGCTGGCACGACGAGGGTGCGTCCACCTGGCGGGAGGTGCGGAGCCTGCGCTACGCCCTCTGGTTTGGCTATGGCACGGCGGAGAGCGTCTACGCTACCCTTACGGTCCTCGGCGCCCGTTACCTTGTGGTGGGAGAAGGCCTCTTCTCCCCGGAAGCGGCCCCCCTGTTCCGTGCCATGCTGGAGAAGCGCCCTGACCTCTTCCCCCTCCTGGCCCAGTGGGGGAAGGTGCGTATCTACGGGGTGCGTTCGCCCTCCCAAAGTTTTACCGTTCCTTAGCCTGTCATTGTGAACACTTTAACAATAGGGTGCTATCCTGGGTATGGAGGGATGAGAGGCGCGCCGACATCCCACGACCGATTAGGAAGGAGGACAACCCCATGCGCCTTATCCCGGCCCTGGTGGCAGGGCTTGGCTTGCTCTTGCTCACCGCTTGTCGTGCGTCTCCACCTCCTGAAACCCCCGTCCCCCTGACGGGGCGGGTGGAGGTAGACGGCTCCAGCACTGTCTTCCCCATTACCGAGGCGGTGGCGGAGGAGTTTCAAAAGCGCTATCCGGGCGTGAAGGTAACGGTGGGGATTTCGGGCACGGGCGGGGGCTTCAAACGGTTCACTGCCGGAGAGACGGACATCTCCAATGCCTCCCGCCCCATCACCCAGGCCGAAATGGAGCGGGCCAAACAGCACGGCGTGGACTTCATAGAGTTGCCTGTAGCCTTTGACGGCCTGGCGGTGGTGGTGAACCCTCAGAACACCTGGCTGGAGTGCATCACCGTGGAGAAACTGAAGAAGATATGGGAGCCGTCCGCCCAGGGGGTGGTAACCCGCTGGAACCAGGTGGACACCCAATGGCCCAATGCTCCCCTGCGCCTCTACGGGGCGGGCACCGACTCCGGCACCTTTGACTACTTCACCGAGGCGATTGTGGGCAATGCCCGCTCCTCCCGGGGCGACTACACCGCCTCCGAGGACGACAATGTTATCGTGCAGGGGGTGGCGGGCGACCGCTACGCCCTGGGCTACTTCGGTCTGGCCTACTACGAAGAGAACCGGGACCGGCTGAAGGTGGTGGCGGTAGACGGGGGCCAGGGGTGCGTCTACCCCTCCCAGGAGACGGTGATGGCGGGGAAGTATCAGCCCCTCTCCCGCCCCCTGTTCATCTATGTTAGCGCCTCGTCCGCCCAACGGCCGGAAGTGGACGCCTTCGTCCGCTTCTATCTGCAGGAGGCCCCCCGCTTGGCCAAGGAGGTGGGCTACATCCCCTTGCCCTCTCGGGCCTACGACCTGGCCCTCCAGCGCTTTGTCCAGCGAAAGACCGGCTCCATCTTCGCCGGGGGGCCGCAGGTGGGGGTGCGCATAGACGACATCCTGGCACGGGAGTAGAGGCGTGGTGCAACTGCGGGAGGCGGCTCCACCATCCCCCTTTTTGGGGCGACGCCGACGGGGAATCCGCCAGGCGCAGGAGCGGGCCATGGGCCTGCTCCTGCTGGCCTGTGGGCTGGTGAGCCTCCTCACCACCGCGGGCATCCTCTACGCCCTCCTGTCCGAGAGCGTTCTCTTCTTCCGCGAGGTGTCCATCCTGCGCTTCCTCACGGAGCGGGAGTGGACGCCCCTCTTCGTGGAGAAGCACTTCGGCGTCCTCCCCCTGGCGTCGGGGACGCTGTTGACCACCCTCATCGCCATGGGGGTGGCGGTGCCTCTGGGGTTGTTGTCCGCCATCTACCTGTCGGAATACGCCCCGGAGCGGGCACGGCGCATCCTGAAGCCCGTGCTGGAGGTGCTGGCGGGGATTCCCACGGTGGTGTATGGCTACTTTGCCCTCACCTTCGTTTCCCCCCTCCTGCGGGAGTGGCTCTTCCCCCAAATGGGGGTGCTCAACGCCCTCTCCGCCGGCCTGGTGATGGGGGTGATGATTTTGCCCATGGTGTCGTCCCTCAGCGAGGACGCCATGCTGGCGGTGCCCCGTGCTTTGCGGGAGGGTGCCTACGCCCTGGGCGCCCGACGGCACCAGGTGGCCCTTCGGGTGGTGCTCCCGGCAGCCCTCTCGGGGATTGTGTCGGCGGTTCTCCTGGCCGTGGCCCGTGCGCTGGGGGAGACCATGATCGTGGCCATCGCTGCGGGGGGCCAACCCCGCCTGACCTTCAATCCCCTGGAGGGGGTGCAGACCATGACCGCCTATATGGTGCAAGTGGGGCTGGGGGATATGCCCCATGGCTCCCTGGAATACCGCACCCTCTTCGCCGTGGGGACCGCCCTCTTCGCCCTGACCCTGCTCTTCAACTCCCTGGGCATATGGGTGGTGAGCCGATGGCGACAGGAATACCGTTAGCGGTTCCTTTGCGCCGACGCCGGAGCCTGGTGAGCCTGGCAGTGGGAGCCTTCTTCCACGGCCTGGCCCTCTCGGCCGTGGTGGTTGGGGTAATGGTCCTGGGAGCACTGCTGGTGGACGTCCTGCGCAAGGGCATCCCCCACTTGGACTGGCAGTTCCTGACCAGTTACCCCTCCCGTTTCCCTCAGCAGGCGGGCATCAAGTCCGCCCTGGCGGGGACGGCGTGGCTGATGGCCCTTACCGCAGTCGTTACCGTGCCCCTGGGGATAGGGACGGCGATCTGGCTGGAGGAGTATGCGCCTCGCAACTGGTTCACCCGACTGGTGCGCCTGAACATCGCTACCCTGGCGGGGGTGCCGGGGATCGTTTACGGCCTGCTGGGGTTAGCCCTGTTCGTGCGATGGATGGGTCTGGGGCGGGGGGTGCTGGCGGGGGCGCTCACAGTGGGCCTCCTGGTGCTCCCGACCGTTATCGTGGCCTCCCAAGAGGCCCTGCGGGCGGTGCCGGACTCTCTGCGCCAGGGGGCCTACGCTCTGGGGGCGACCCGCTGGCAGATGGTGGCTGGCGTGGTGCTCCCTTCGGCTCTGCCGGGGATACTCACTGGGGTAGTGTTGGCCCTCTCCCGTGCCATCGGCGAGGCAGCCCCCCTGATAATGATAGGCGCTCTGACCTTCGTCGCCTTCCTCCCCAAGACGCCTCTGGACCCCTTCACCGTCCTCCCCATCCAGATTTTCAACTGGGTCTCGCGGCCCCAGCCGGCCTTCCACCTCATCGCTGCGTCCGCCATTATTGTGCTTCTGGTGGTGCTCCTGCTCATGAACTCCATCGCCCTCTGGTTGCGCAACCGCTATCAGCGTAAGACAGAATGGTAGGAGGAGGCATGGCCCAGACCGTTGCGACGCCTCTACACACCCCTGTCCAGTCCGAGTCGTCCTATGTCCTGGAGGCGCGGGGCCTGCGGGTGTGGTATGGCAGGACCCTGGCGCTGAAGGACATTACCCTGGGCATTCCCCAACG
>BEHZ01000133.1 GCA_002923335.1 bacterium HR23
GCCGCGGTGGCGCCACTGTGAGCGGGGGTTCTCGGCGGGAGGCCACTGTCGTATGGACGATGGGAAGGCCCCTGCAGGATCCCTGACCCCGCAAGCCAGGAGACCTGCCTGACCAGAGGTGCACCATCCTTCGCTCCAAAGGGGGGTGCCCACTGATGGCCTTCTCTGCTCCCATGGCCGGTGCATCCCCTCCCAGACCAGGGGATGTCCGTGGCTAACCTCATCCACGCCCGTGTCCAGACCTTCGGGCAAGCGAGCATCGCCTCCCGCCTAGCCCTCTATTCGGCCGTCCTGCTCCTGCTGCTCACGGTGGGGATATTGACCTCCCTGTCCGTGGGACCGGTCGCCATCCCTGTGCGGGAGGTGGTGAGCATCGTCCTCTCGCCTTTGGGCATCCCCCTCTCCTCCTACGATCCGACCCACCAGGCGGTGCTGATGCACCTCCGTCTACCCCGCATCCTGGTAGGGGCGATGGTCGGTATGGCCCTGGGCGCATCTGGGGCTACCATGCAGGGGGTCTTCCGCAACCCCCTGGCCGACCCCGGCGTGATAGGCGTGTCGGCCGGGGGAGCACTGGGGGCGGTGGTAGCCCTCGCCCTGGGAGCCGACCGCCTCTCACCCCTAGCCCTTCCCCTGTGCGCCTTCGCCGGGGCTTTGGCCGCTGCCCTGCTCGTCTACAGCCTGGCATGGCTCGGAGGGCGCCCCACCCCGGCCACTCTCCTTCTAGCAGGTGTGGCAATCAGTTCCTTCTTTGGCGCAGTTCTCTCCTTCATCCTCATGGCCCTCTCGCCCTACAGCGACGCCCTGCGGGGGGCTTTGTTCTGGCTTCTGGGGGGGCTGGAAGGAAGGGGATGGAGCCATGCCCGCCTCGCCAGCCCCTTCATCCTCGGAGCGGTGGTGGGGCTCCTGGCCCTTTCCCGAGACCTCAACCTCCTTACGCTGGGGGACGACCACGCCCGTGCCCTGGGGGTGCGGGTAGGGTTGGTCCGCACGGTGCTTCTGGCCCTGGCCTCCTTGGCCACGGGGGTAGCGGTGGCGGTCAGTGGGGGCATCGCCTTCGTTGGGCTGGTGGTGCCCCATATCCTTCGCCTCCTCATCGGGGCGGACAACCGGGTCCTCCTGCCTATGAGCGCACTGGGGGGTGCTCTCTTCCTGGTGGCAGCCGACACCCTTGCACGGACTGTTGTTTCCCCCGCCGAGGTGCGGGTAGGGGGTAACAGCCCTGGTGGGGGCGCCTTTCTTTCTCTTTCTCCTGGTGCGCTCACAACGGAAAGGACAAACACTATAGAGGAAAGGGGGAGCAATGACCCGCCTCAATCTCCTTTTCTCCCTCCTGTTAGCACTGGCCCTAACCGCTTGCGCCCGCTCGGCCGTTGCCCCAACGCCCACGGGAGCGATTCCGCCCACGCCGACCATTACCCCTATAGCCACACCCGCTCCAGCCCCCACCCCGACACCCAACCCCTGGGCACGGGTGCAGGGCATCGTGGACCCCGCCAATCACGACTGGCCCCGGGAAGTGGAGGCCCTCAATGGACGTGTGCGTATCCCCGCCAAACCCCATAACATCCACCCCCTTTCGGGTGGGCTAGCCGAGGTGCTCTACCTGCTCGTTCCGCCGGAGCGGGTGCCCTCGGTGAATAAGGCGGCCCAGGACCCCATCTACTCCAATGTCGCTCCCCTGGCTCAGCGGGCGGTGGGGGTAGGCTGGGAGCCTGAGGCCATCGTCGCCCAGCGGCCGGAGATAGTGCTGGCGGCGCGCTACGACCCCCAAGACCTGGTGGATGCCCTCCAGCGGGCAGGGGTTACCGTTGTGCAGGTGCCCCAGCGCTACGAGGTAGAGGGCATCTTCCAGGATATCCTCTTCGTAGGATACGTGGTGGGGGAAGAGGAGCGTGCCTTGCAGGTGGAGCAAACCCTGCGCAGGAGATTGCAGGCCCTGGGAGACGCTATCCCCAAGGGGGACAGACGCCCCCGTGTCCTCTCCCTCTTCTCTTTCGGAGGGCAGATATATGCCTCCGCCAGAGGCTCCATCGCCGGGATGATCATAGAGATGGCTGGAGGCACCAATGCCGCCGCCGAAGCAGGCATTACCCCGCCGGGCCTCGTCAGCATAGAGAGCATCGCCTCCCTCAATCCCGATGTCATCATCATCCCCCAGAGGCAGGAAGCCGCCGAGAGTTTCCGCCAGCAACTCCTGGCAGAGCCGGCCCTGGCCGGGGTCAATGCCGTCAAGAACGGCCGAGTTTACTCCGTTCCGCCAGGCTATTTCGGCACCCTTTCCCCGTGGAACATCCGGGGCGCAGAGGAGGTGGCCAAACTCCTCTGGCCCGATGCCCTGGGCACCCGCTCTTTCCAGCCTATAAACCCCCTGGGAGAGACGCCGTGAATACCCAGTTAGAAGCCCACGACCTTGTGATAGAGGCCCAGGCCCGACGCATTCTGGACAGGGTGAACCTGCAAGCGGGCCGGGGGGAGTTTATCGGACTGGTCGGCCCCAACGGGGCCGGCAAGACGACCCTATTGAAGGCCATCCTGGGCCTGGTGTCGCCCAGGGAGGGGGTGGTCTTCCTGGACGGCCGTTCCCTGGCCCGCCTTCCCCCCAGGGAGGTGGCCCGCCATATAGGGTATGTGCCTCAGGCGCTTCCAGAGACCCCTGCCTTCACAACCCTGGAGGTCGTGCTGATGGGGCGCTACCCCCATTTGGGGCCATTCCAGGTGGAGGGGGAAGGGGACCGGCGCATTGCTCTGGAGGCTCTGCGCACCACCGAGACCCATCACCTCGCGCTTCGGCCCGTGGCTACCCTCTCCGGGGGCGAACGGCAGAGGGTCTTCCTCGCCCGAGCCCTCGCCCAGCAAGCCCCCCTTCTCCTGTTGGACGAGCCTATCGCCCACCTGGACATCCAGCATCAGATAAAAGTGATGGAGATGGTGCGAGACCTGACGAGCCGCGGCGTAACCGCTATCGCTGCTCTGCACGACCTGGAACTGGCGGGCCTTTATTGCCACCGCCTGGTGCTCCTACACCAGGGCCGGGTGGTGGCAGAAGGCCCCCCTGATGCAGTCCTTACCCCCGCCAACCTGGAGGAGGTCTTTGGCGTCTCGGCCCTCATTTATCGGGACCCGGCCACCGGGCGCTTAGTGGTTACCCCCTCCCACACACCCCCCAAAACCTCCCAACGGTTGCGCGTTCACCTGGTCTGTGGCGGGGGGAGTGGGGCACACCTCCTGTATCTCCTGCACCGTGGGGGCTTTGCGGTTACCGCCTGCCCTTTGGGTCAAGGCGACACCGATCGCCTAACCGCCAGCGCCTTGGGCATTCCCTTCATTCCCCTCCCTGCCTTCGCCCCGGTAGACGACGATGCCCACCAGCGCCATAGGCAACTGGTGGCCCAGGCGGATGTGGCCGTCCTCTGCGATGTGCCTTTCGGCCCCAATAACCTGCCTAACCTGGAGGCCTTACGGGACGCCCGTCGGCTTCTCTCCCTTGAGAAAACCCCCTTTGCCCAGCGGGACTACACAGGAGGAGTTGCGACCCGTATCTTCCAGGCCCTGACGCCCTGTGTCCGCTGCGGCACACCCGAGGAAGTCTTCTCCTTACTCCTCCAGTGGGAGCAACAGAGGGCCTGTGTCCTTGCGGTGAGGTAGCCGAAAGAGAAGGGGGCACCTGCGCAGGTGCCCCCTTGTGCGTAGCACCGAAGCGAGCCTAGCGTTTCACCCCCAGTTCCTCCTCTACCTCGCCGATGGCCTTGTCCAGGATGTGGCAGATTTCGTCTATCTCCGAGCGGGTGATGCACAGAGGCGGGGCCAGAGCAATGGTGTCGCCATAGGGGCGCAGGTAGAGGCCCTCACGCAGGAACTTGGTAAGGAAGCGCTCCCGCAGGTTGGCCTCCTGGGGCCAGCGCTCCTTGCTCTTGCGGTCCCGCACCAGTTCAATGCCCGCCAAGAGACCCTTTCCCCGCACATCGCCGATGATAGGATGCTTCTCCTTCAAGTCCTCCAGTTGCTCCAGCAAGTAGCGCCCCATGCGGGCGGAGTTCTCTACCAGTTTCTCTTTCTCCATAATCTCCAGGTTCTTCAGGGCGGCGGCCGCTGCCACCGGATGCCCGCCGAAGGTAATCACATGGCGGAACATCACCTTCTCCGAGCCCACGAAGGCATCGGCGATCTCTTTGCGGGCCACCACGGCGCCCATGGGGATGTAGCCCGAGGTGAGACCCTTGGCCATAG